>NZ_JAKUGJ010000007.1:0-293251 GCF_022663915.1 Bacillus cereus group sp. BfR-BA-01331 | reverse complement strand
CCTGTATTACCTTGAGGTCCTTGAGGTCCAGTAGCACCCGTGTTGCCTTGCGCACCTTGAGGTCCAGTGGAACCGGTAGCACCTGTGAAACCTTGAACGCCTTGAGGCCCAGTGGAACCAGTAGAACCTGTGTTACCTTGCGTACCTTGAGGTCCAGTGGAACCAGTAGCACCTGTGTTACCTTGAACGCCTTGAACGCCTTGAGGTCCGGTAGCACCCGTGTTACCTTGAATACCTTGAGGTCCAGTGGCACCTGTATTACCTTGAGCGCCTTGAGGTCCAGTGGAACCGGTAGCGCCCGTGTTACCTTGAATACCTTGAGGTCCAGTGGAACCGGTAGCACCCGTGTTACCTTGAACGCCTTGAGGTCCAGTGGAACCGGTAGCGCCCGTGTTACCTTGAATACCTTGAGGTCCAGTAGCACCCGTGTTACCTTGAGGTCCAGTAGGTCCAGTAGGTCCTCTGCCGAACGAAGCTGAATTAACTAGAGTAGTTTGTAACTCTGCAATTAATTTAAGGAGTTCTTGGAGTGTACAAGGATCAATTCGGAATAACTTTGTAATGTAAAGTAAATAATTAATTAAAATTTGAAGTTCAACAAATACAGCACTTGCTACGAAGGTTGGATTTTTTAATATAGTTATTAAGTTTTTAATGATGGCTAATCCTTGTGCTTTCAGAGCGGAAGTAGTGTCTAGTGAACAGATGAATTTACTTAGTAGGTGCAATGTATCTATTAGATCCTCTATGTTTTTGGAAGATGGATTGGCGAAAAGTTTAGGGATTATTTTTATTAAATCGTTAATGATTGCGCGGAATGTTCTAATTTGCGCTTTAGTAATTGGAATCGTTGGGGTAGTTGGAATTCGTCCAGCGCTAGTTGGAAAGCATGGATTGGAGTATTTATTTTGATTGTCATTAAAGCGAGACATTAAATCTCTCCTTTCTAATAAGAATGTGAACGAAACTCATCATAGTAGATGCAGAGAGTAGTTAAATGGTCATAGTGAAATGGGTTCTTTCGAGAAAAAATAAAAAAAACGCCTTATTATAGGGCGTTTTTTTTATTTTCAGCATACTGATAATACCGTTTTAGTGAAATTTTTGATTTGAAGCCAACTAATTTTATGATCTCTGGCTCTGGGGTTTGTTTTTTTATTAGGCGTAAAATAAATGTGTTCCGGAAATGTTGTCCAGAAATGCCTTTACGTAAATTCGCTCTTGCTACTTCAAGTCGGATCATTTTTTGAATAGCGATTTCTGTTAGTGCTTTTGGTGCGTCGTTTTCATATACCCATCTGTATGTTCCGCGGTTAAAATCGAATGCAACAAACAACGGGTCATTACTATGGTATTTAGGGCGAACTGGTTCTGGAATACTTTTATAATATGTGTACAGTTGTTTTTTGTCTTCGATTGCTAATGTGATTGTTCTTTCTACTCCTGCGGTTGCTGGAATAGAAAGTGTATTAGTTTCAAAATGAACGTGATGCATAGTTAATGCTGTAAGCTCTTGTAAGGATAGTCCGTAGTCGATTAATATACTTAAAATCGCGATATTACGATCCATTAATAACGGACGAACGGGACGTTGTTTTTCTGAAAGTCCTTCTAATGAAGTGACTATATGCTTTAATCTTTTTTCCTCATCGTATGAAATGAAATCTTCATTGCGCAATGCACGGTTTGGCTGAATAGTAATTTCCATATCCTTTAATGGATTCGGAATGTTAAGAAAATGATGCATTCTATTTAATACAATAAATACACGATGCATTGTTTTCTCAGAGTAGTGTCGATTCTTTTTTAAGTCTGAAAAGTAATCTTCATAGTCTTTTGTACAAAGTGTTGCCCATATATTACTGGAAGGGAGCTTTTTGTTTTTTTCTAACCAATGTCCAAAATCTTCAATGTCATAAACATAACGTTTAATGGTTGAAGACTTTCGGCCTTTATTCAATAAAAAAATAGAAAAGGCTTGTATTGTATCATGGAATTCCGTTGTTTCCATAGTCCCACCACCTTGATTATTTCTTATATTATAGCAAACTTTTCTGAAAATAGGCATTTGCAAGAGGGACTGGAATAATAATATTTGGTGAGTGGATAAAATGAGGTGATTGTATGGAACAATCGATGCGTAAGAAAAATAACAATCAAATTAATATTGTATTAAACCATCGAAAGAAAATTTCGTTACCGGCATCAGAAAATAAAACGGTAATTTCAAGTGAAACCACTACTAAACATGAGATGTTGCAGAGAATTGAAGAAGAGATGGGAAAGCTTGTTGGGATGGATGAAATAAAAAAGATAATAAAAGAAATTTATGCTTGGATTTATGTAAATAAAAAAAGACAAGAGATGGGGTTGAAATCTGAGAAGCAAGTGCTTCACATGTTATTTAGGGGGAATCCCGGTACTGGGAAGACAACCGTTGCTAGAATGATAGGGAAATTATTGTTTGAGATGAATATTTTATCGAAGGGGCATTTAGTTGAAGCAGAACGTGCTGATCTTGTGGGGGAGTATATCGGTCATACAGCGCAAAAGACGAGAGATTTAATAAAAAAGGCCATGGGAGGTATTTTGTTTATTGATGAGGCGTATTCTTTAGCGCGGGGGGGAGAGAAGGATTTTGGGAAGGAAGCTATTGATACACTTGTGAAGCATATGGAAGATAAGCAGCACGGTTTTGTATTAATTTTAGCTGGATATTCAAGAGAGATGAATCATTTTCTTTCATTAAATCCAGGGTTACAATCTCGTTTTCCATTTATTATTGAATTTGCGGATTACTCCGTAAATCAGCTGTTGGAAATTGGAAAGAGAATGTATGAGGAGCGTGAATATCAGTTATCTAAAGAAGCGGAGTGGAAATTTCGAGATCATTTACATGCGGTAAAGTATTCGTCGCAAATTACATCGTTTAGTAATGGGCGATACGTACGGAATATTGTTGAAAAATCGATTCGTACACAAGCTATGCGATTGTTACAAGAGGATACGTATGATAAATATGATTTAATTGGGATATCAAGTATGGATTTAATGCTTGAAGAGGAGACGCACAGTACGTAAACTGTGCGTCTGTTTTTATGCATAAGTTCGTTTACTCTTTTTTTGCTTTTTCTTGGTGAGTTTTATGAAGACGTTCCATTTTAGCGCTCTTTTCGTGCGCTGAATTTGGATCATGTCCAAATTGGTTTACTGAGCTTTTTTGAGCTCCTTTATTAACATGGTTTGTCATTTGCATTCACCTCGCTTTAAAAATTAGTATAAACATTATGTAAAGAAAAACTCGTTAGAAAAGAAAAACCTCTTTACGATATGTAAAGAGGTTAGATTGTTATTTATGCATTGAGCGCTCCTTTGTATCGATGCGTCTATGCGGTAAATGCCATTTGTAATGAATAGAAACCATGCGGAAGCAAACAATTAAAATGAATAAGGTGTATAGAGCCCAATCGCTAACGATGACTTTAGCGCCAATCAAAAAACCGGCTAAGATCGTCCAAAACGCATATACATCAGCTCGAAGGACGAGAGGTTTTCTACGTGCTAAAAGATCACGAATAATACCGCCGCCAATGCCAGTTAAAACAGCAGCTACAATTGTAGCGCTAATGGGTAAATTTAATTTTTGGGCGTATAGAGCTCCTTGTACGGCGAACGCTGATAAGCCGATGGCATCTGTGATGTTTTCCCACTTTTTCCAATGCTTAATTAATTTATTAGGAAAAAGAAAAATGATCGTCATTGATAATAGTGCGATTTGGAATAACATGTCTTGTTGCCAAAACGCGACGATTGGATAACCGATTAATAAATTACGAAGGGCACCTCCCCCAAATGCGGTTGCCATTCCTAAAATATATACCCCGAAAATATCATAATCCTCTTCCATTGCAACAATGGCTCCGCTTAGTGCGAAAGCGATTGTGCCTATGATGCTAAAAATCTCCCATGCCATGAATTTTCTCCCCCGCTAACTAGATGAAATGTGCTTCCTCTGCTATTATATTAGAAGGTTTAAATTTCGAAAAGGATGAGTGAACATATTTGATGGAAGAAAAAGAAAAAATCATATTAGTTGGCTGTCAATTGCCACAAGATGATGATGAAAAATTTATGCATTCCATGAAAGAGCTTGCATCGCTAGCGAAAACTGCGCGAGCGGAAGTGTTAGTATCAACGACGCAAAAGCGCCCGAAGTTTCATCCGGCGACTTATATAGGAAAAGGTAAACTAGAAGAGCTTGCAGCGTTGACGGAAGAATTAGAACCAGCTGTTATTGTTTTTAATAATGAGTTAACACCAAGTCAAATTCGGAATTTATCTTCAGTATTAGATGCGAGAGTGATTGACCGAACGCAGTTAATACTAGATATTTTTGCGCAACGTGCGAAATCGAGAGAGGGTAAGCTTCAAGTAGAATTAGCTCAATTGCAATATACAATGCCGCGCCTTATGGGACAAGGTCTTGCTTTATCACGTCTTGGTGGTGGAATTGGTACAAGGGGACCAGGAGAGACGAAGCTTGAGACAGATCGTCGTCATATTCGATCTCGTATTGATGAAATAAAGAGACAACTTGCGGTTGTTGTGGAGCATCGAAAAAGATATCGTGAGAGAAGAAAAGATAATAAAGTGTTTCAAGTTGCGTTAATTGGGTATACAAATGCAGGGAAATCTACGTTGTTTAATAGATTAACGGAAGCTGATACGTTTGAAGAAAACTTATTGTTTGCAACGCTAGATCCGACGACAAGAAAGATGCCGTTACCTTCTGGTTATACAGTGCTTTTGACTGATACGGTTGGTTTTATACAAGATTTACCTACGTCACTAATTGCTGCTTTTCGATCTACGTTAGAAGAAGCTGGGGAAGCGGATGTTATTTTACATGTTGTTGATTCAGCAGATCCTAATTATGTAGGGCATGAGCAGACAGTAAAACAATTATTGTCGGACCTTGAAATTAATCATATTCCTATTATTACGTTATATAATAAAAAAGATAAATTGCATCAAAACTTCATTCCATT
Organism: Bacillus cereus group sp. BfR-BA-01331; assembly: GCF_022663915.1. NCBI lineage: Bacteria > Bacillati > Bacillota > Bacilli > Caryophanales > Bacillaceae > Bacillus > Bacillus cereus group sp. BfR-BA-01331. Next base: position 288,203 of record NZ_JAKUGJ010000007.1, on the reverse strand, counting down.
TCCGAAAAGTGATTTCTTAATGACTAGTGCTTTTGAAGAAAGTGATTTACTGCGTATAAAAGAAGCGATAGAAACGAAGATGAAGGAAGAAATGGATGATTATAAAGTGGAAATTCCTCCGAGTGAAGGTAGGTTGTTAACACTTTTAAAGACGGAAACGTTATTAACTAAAATGGATTTTCTAGAAGATAAATTTGTATATGATTGTACAGGGTATATATTTGCTCATTCATCGCTTAAGGGGCAATTAAAGAGATTTTTAGTGGAAGAAGGAGAAAATAATGTTTGATCGTTTGAAAAATGGAGAAAAAATTGCTCCAATCGTAAAAGAAGTAGAAAGTCAAATTACAGAAGTACATAAACATGTGGATGAAGTGATTGAGAGTAACCAATTTCGTGTATTAGAAAGTTTTCGTAAACATAAAATTAGCGATTCGCATTTTATTCCGACGACAGGTTATGGGTATGATGATATTGGTCGTGACACGTTAGAAAAAGTGTATGCTGATGTATTTGGGGCAGAAGCGGGTCTTGTTCGTCCGCAAATTATTTCAGGTACTCACGCAATTTCGACAGCTCTATTCGGTATTTTACGTCCAGGAGATGAACTACTATACATAACAGGAAAACCATATGATACGTTAGAAGAAATCGTTGGTGTACGCGGAAAAGGTGTAGGCTCATTTAAAGAATATAATATTGGTTATAACGCAGTTCCGTTAACTGAAGAGGGATTTGTGGACTTTGAATATGTTGCAGCTGCGATCCGTAGTAATACGAAGATGATTGGTATTCAGCGTTCAAAAGGATATGCTACTCGTCCGTCGTTTACTGTTTCACAAATTAAAGAGATGATTGCGTTTGTGAAAGAGATTAAACCTGATGTTGTTGTATTTGTAGATAACTGCTATGGCGAATTTATTGAAGAAGAAGAGCCATGTCATGTTGGTGCGGACTTAATGGCAGGCTCTCTTATTAAGAATCCTGGCGGTGGAATTGTTAAAACTGGTGGTTACATTGTTGGTAAAGAGCAGTATGTTGAAGCGTGTGCATATCGTCTAACATCTCCAGGGATTGGTGCGGAAGCAGGGGCATCTTTATACAGTTTGCAAGAAATGTATCAAGGTTTCTTCTTAGCGCCGCATGTAGCGGGACAAGCGCTAAAAGGTGCGATTTTTACAGCTGCATTTTTAGAAAAGTTAGGGATGAATACATCACCAGCTTGGAATGCACCAAGAACGGATTTAATTCAGTCTGTTCAATTTGATGATAAAGATCGTATGATTGCGTTCTGTCAAGCGATTCAATATGCATCTCCAATTAATTCTCATTTCACTCCATATGCAAACTATATGCCGGGTTATGAAGATGATGTAATTATGGCTGCGGGGACGTTTATTCAAGGTGCAAGTATTGAGCTGTCGGCTGATGGTCCGATTCGTCCGCCTTATGTTGCTTACGTGCAAGGTGGGTTAACTTATTCGCATGTAAAGATTGCGATTTGTTCTGCGATTGATGCGTTAATTGAAAAAAAACTATTAACAATTTCTTAAAGGAAAGCTGTCGATTTCGGCAGCTTTTTTCGTGTGAAAGTAATGATTTGTGCCATTAGAAAAAAAATGAAAAAAATTACAAAAAAATCATGTAAGAAAATCTAACATCTATTGACACTAAACATAACATGGTATAAAATGAGAAACAGTTAAGGCGAAGGAGGAACTGAAACAATGAAAGAAGATAGACGTTCTGCTCCGCTGTTTCCAATTGGTATTGTAATGGATTTAACACAATTATCTGCACGTCAAATTCGCTACTATGAAGAGCATAATCTTATTTTTCCAACCCGTACAAAAGGGAATCGTAGATTATTTTCATTTAACGATGTAGATAAATTGTTGGAAATTAAAGATTTGTTAGATCAAGGCTTAAATATGGCCGGAATTAAACAAGTATTGCAAATGAAAGAAAATCAAACAGAAGCAGTGAAAGTAAAAGAAGAAACGAAAGAAATTTCAAAATCCGAGCTTCGCAAAATTCTTCGAGATGAACTACAACATACAGGTAGATTTAATCGGACCTCATTGCGACAAGGTGACATTTCAAGGTTTTTTCACTAAAGATAACTGATTCTGAAGGTGTTTAGAGGGACTAAGGAGGAATTTATAATGGCTAGGTACACAAAAGAAGATATTTTCCGTTTGGCGAAAGAAGAGAATGTAAAGTATATCCGTCTGCAATTTACGGACCTTTTAGGGGTAATTAAAAACGTAGAAATTCCAGTGAGCCAATTAACAAAAGCTCTTGATAACAAAATGATGTTTGATGGATCTTCTATTGAAGGTTTCGTACGTATTGAAGAATCTGATATGTATTTATATCCGGATTTAGATACTTGGGTAATTTTCCCTTGGACAGCTGAAAAAGGTAAAGTAGCTCGTTTAATCTGTGATATTTACAATGCTGATGGTACTCCATTTGATGGCGACCCACGTAACAACTTAAAGCGTGTGTTAAAAGAAATGGAAGCATTAGGATTCTCAGATTTCAATCTTGGACCAGAGCCAGAATTCTTCCTATTTAAAGTTGATGAAAAAGGAAATCCAACATTAGAATTAAACGATAACGGTGGATACTTCGACCTTGCGCCGATGGATCTAGGGGAAAACTGTCGTCGTGATATCGTTCTTGAACTTGAAGAAATGGGCTTTGAAATTGAAGCATCTCACCATGAGGTTGCGCCAGGTCAACATGAAATTGACTTTAAATATGCAAATGCAATTCGCTCATGTGATGACATTCAAACATTCAAGCTTGTTGTAAGAACGATTGCTCGTAAACATGGTTTACACGCAACATTTATGCCGAAACCATTATACGGTGTGAACGGTTCAGGTATGCACTGTAACTTATCGCTATTTAAAAATGGTGAGAACGTATTCTTCGATCAAAACGGTGATTTACAATTAAGTGATGATGCTCGTCACTTCATTGCAGGTATTTTAAAACATGCGCCAGCATTTACAGCGGTAGCAAACCCAACTGTAAACTCTTACAAGCGTTTAGTACCTGGATATGAAGCTCCATGTTACGTAGCATGGTCTGCACAAAACCGTAGTCCATTAGTGCGTATCCCTGCATCTCGTGGTATTAGTACACGCGTAGAAGTACGTAGTGTTGACCCAGCTGCGAACCCGTATTTAGTAATGGCTACATTATTAGCAGCAGGTCTTGATGGAATTAAAAATAAATTAACTCCACCAGCTGCAGTAGACCGTAACATCTACGTAATGACAAAAGAAGAGCGTGAAGAAGCAGGTATCGTTGACTTACCAGCAACATTAGCGCAAGCGTTAGTTACTTTACAAGCTAATGAAATCGTATGTGGTGCATTAGGTGATCATTTACTTGAGCACTTCATTGAAGCAAAAGAAATTGAGTGGGATATTTTTAGAACGCAAGTTCACCAATGGGAACGCGATCAATATATGTCTCTATACTAAGAGAGAAAAAAGCCCTAATACTACGGTATTAGGGCTTTTTCGTCATTTATCTACAGTGAAAAAACACGAATATTGTCGCATTTTTTTTAGTGTCATCAGGAAGTAATTTATTGAAAATAATTTGTGTTGACTCGTTCTGTATAAAGAACTAAAATGGCATTAACTAGAAATGTTTGTATATTAAAAAGAATAAAAATATTGTTTTTTTCTTAAGTTTTTGATGCCAATTTCAAGTTGAAGCTCATTGGTTTTAAATGAGGAGGGAAGTTATGGATAAGGAAATAAATTTGAAAAATCTATTTACTATTATACGGAAAAGAATTTGGATCATTCTATTATTTACAACTCTCACAACAGTAGCAGGAGCGATGTATACTATATATGTAAAAACACCATTATATGCCTCTTCAGCAAGGGTTATTGTTCAAGCTAATGCTGAAACGATGAATACATTGAAAGAGATGGTAAATGAGCCTGTAATATTAGAAAAAGTGGCTGCTGAATTGAATATTAACAGATCTGCAGGTGCATTAAGTGGACAAATAAGTACAGAAAGTGTACAAGGGTCCCAGATTATGAGAATAAATGTAGTGGATATAGATCCTGTGCTTGCTCATAAAATTGCAAATACTACAGCCGTTGTTTATAAGAAAGAAGTAGCGAATATACTGAATTTTAATAATGTGAGTATATTACCAGAAGACCCAGTTCAAAAAAATTCTATGCCTATAAATATAAATCACTTTAAGACGATACTAATTGCATTCTCTATAGGTATGGTGCTCAGTATTGGATTCATTTTTTTATTGGATTCACTTGATGAGAGAATCAAATCGGAACGGCGAATTGAACAATTGTTAGATGTCCCTGTTTTGGGCGGAATATCTAAAATGAATAGAAAAAATGTGAAAGACAAATTCAGTAAAAAAAATACGGTATTATTGGGGGAGGGAACGGAGTGGCTTACAAAAATAGACGAAAAACAAATAAAGTTAAAGGAGAAAGTATAATTGTACATACCGCTCCAAGATCGAAAATTTCGGAGCAGTATCGTTCGCTTCGAACAAACCTTCAATTATCTTCATCTATTCATAAAAGCAGAACTATAGTTATTACTTCTCCGAGGTATGGTGAAGGAAAATCAACGATTACAGTTAATTTAGCAGTCTCAATAGCACAAAAAGGTGAAAAAGTATTGGTAATAGATGCAAATTTACGAACACCAACGATTCATGAAATGTTTGGAGTAGAAAATACAATTGGATTAATTGATATATTGAACGGAAAAACAACTTTAGAGGGCGCCGTGAAAAAAACAGAGATGGAAAGTCTGGATGTATTAACTAGCGGACCGGTACCATTCAATCCATCCGAAGTACTTAGTTCGAGTGCAATGGATATGTTAGTTCAAAAGGCAATGGAACGATATGATATTATATTATTTGATTCTTCTCCTGTACTAGAAGTAACAGATACAAGTGTATTGGCTGATAAGTGTGAAGGTGTATTATTGGTGATACGTTATAATCGTACTGTGAATGAAGATGCGCTTGAAACGAAAAGGGCGTTAAGTTTTACGAAAAGTAGGATATTAGGTGCGATTTTGAATGGAAAAGTATAAATAACATAAATGGACTTTTAAAAAAAGAATTTAATATCCTTATATTAAGATGTTCTTTATAAAGAATTTTTTAAAGAGCTACGATGTGGTGATGTCTCCTTACCGCTATCAACGGAGGCACTCGATTATGCTGTGGGTTGTGAAAACAACCTTAGATGCGAGTCATCAAGAGTGTAATGTGAGGCCGGGTTAGATGCCCATGTTTTATTAAAGTTTCTAACTATGTGCTTTTAATAAAGAGAATATAGTTAGAAACTTTAAATTTGAAAGAGTTAAGTATGGAATTGATTAAAGGAGGAAGTTACATGACGTATCGGCGGAGGATATCGTTATTGCTTTTAATGGATTCAATGATTGTGTTAAGTGCTATTTTCTTTAGTTATTTCTTTGTAAATGCTAGCTTTAGTGTTATCACTTTATCATCAATTATTAGCTCTATCACTCTATTAGTCAGTCATCATTTATTTGCTTTAATGTATAAGTTGTATAATAAAGCTTGGGAATATGCAAGTATAGGAGAATTACTCATTATATGCAAAGTTGTTACATTTTCTATAATTGCTACAGCAGTTGTGCAGCAACTAATCATGCAAAAAATGTATTTTCGGCTGTTAGTTGTAACTTGGATGATTCATATTTTATTAATTGGTGGTTCACGTTTTATATGGAGAATGTACAGAGATATTTATTATGTAAAAAAGGGTGATAAAAAAAGAACGTTAATTGTTGGTGCGGGATCTGCTGGGACAATGGTTGCAAGGCAGTTGTTAAAGAATAGTGCTGCCGAATTAATGCCAGTCGCATTTATTGATGATAATGTAAAAAAACATAACCTTGATATTTGGGGTATTCCAGTAATTGGTGGTAAGAATCAAATTGAGTATGTTGTTAAAAAACTGAATATTGAAATAATAATTTTGGCAATTCCTTCATTAAACAAAAGAGAGCAAAATGTTATTTTGAAAAGATGTTTAAAAACAGAAGTGAAAACTCAAATTCTTCCGATGTTAGAAGACTTAGTAACGGGTAAAGTATCGGTGAACGAATTCAGAGATGTTCAAGTAGAAGATTTATTAGGGCGCGATCTTGTAGAACTTGATGTGGATGTTATTTCAGATTATATAACTAACAAAGTTATTTTAGTTACTGGTGCAGGAGGTTCAATTGGTTCGGAAATTTGTAGACAAATTGCAAAATTTAGGCCGAAAAGGTTGATTTTACTAGGGCATGGGGAGAACAGTATTTATTCTATAGAAATGGAATTAAACAGAAAATATGGAGATATGAAAGGCACGTTTATTCCTGAAATCGCAGATATACAAGATGAAAAAAAGATGAATTTAATAATGAATAAACATCTTCCAAATGTTGTATATCATGCAGCTGCACATAAACATGTACCACTAATGGAGAATAATCCTGAAGAGGCTGTTAAAAATAATTTGATTGGAACTATGAATGTATCAGAGGCAGCGAGAGCACATGGAGTAGGAACGTTTGTTATGATTTCCTCTGATAAAGCTGTGAACCCGACGAGTGTTATGGGAGCAACAAAGAAATTAGCTGAGATGGTAATTCAACATAAAGATAAAATAAGTCATACAAAGTTTGTTACTGTACGCTTTGGGAATGTCTTAGGAAGTAGAGGGAGTGTTATACCTTTATTTAAGAAGCAAATTCAAAATGGTGGCCCAGTTACAGTTACCCATCCTGAGATGGTTCGGTATTTTATGACAATACCAGAAGCATCTAGGCTTGTAGTGCAAGCTGGTTCTTTAGCTAAAGGTGGGGAGATTTTTGTGTTGGACATGGGAGAACCAGTAAAAATAGTCGATCTTGCCAAAAATCTCATTCGGTTATCAGGAAACTCTGTGGATGAAATAGGAATAGAATTTACTGGTATACGCCCAGGAGAGAAACTTTTTGAAGAATTACTAAAAGAAGATGAAATGAATGAGAAGCAAGTTCATCCGAGAATTTATGTAGGGCAAGAAATGAATGTTCGTATAGAAGAGGTAGAAGAATTCGTCTCTATATATGAAGATTTGAATGAAGCGGAATTGCGAGATAGATTATTATATTTAGTTAATCATCGCAAGCCTTTGAAAATATTAATTCCAGTATCAGGATAATGGTGTGTGAGCTTAATAAGAATAAAATAAGATGGGTGCGTGGGAATGATGTCTAAAAAAGTTCTGTTTTGTGCAACTGTGGATTATCATTTTAAGGCGTTCCATTTACCGTATATGAAATGGTTCGCAGAGCAGGGATGGGAAGTGCATGTTGCAGCAAATGGTAACATGCAACTTCCATATGTCAATCAAAAATACAATATCCCTTTTCAAAGATCACCTATTAGATCACAAAATTTTCATGCATACAAAAAGTTAATGTCAATTATTGATAAAAATAAATATAACATTATTCATTGTCATACGCCCATGGGAGGAGTAATAGCGCGTTTAGCTGCTCGGAAATCAAGGAAGAAAGGAACGAAAGTCGTATATACAGCACATGGATTTCACTTTTGTAAAGGATCACCGCATATGAATTGGTTGCTTTATTATCCGATTGAAAGAATTCTAGCTTCTCATACGGATTGTCTAATAACAATTAACCAAGAAGATTATGATTTAGCAGTTAAACATCGCTTTCCAGTGAAAGATATTAAGCTAGTTCACGGTGTAGGAATAGATGTACAACGGTTTACTCCTGTAACTGAAATTGAGAAACGAGAATTAAAGTTACAATGTGGCTATAAACCACAAGATTTTTTAATGTTTTATGCTGCTGAATTTAATAAGAATAAAAATCAAAGTTTTTTAATCCATGTATTAGCGCAATTGAAAAATGAAATGCCACATGCAAAGCTTTTGCTTGCTGGTGAAGGGCCATTAATAGAAGAGTGTAAAAAAATAGCGATGCAACTAGGCGTGAGTAGTATGGTGCACTTTCTTGGTTATAGAAATGATATAGCCTCTTTGCTGCAGATGTGTGACCTAGCTGTTGCATCGAGTTACCGGGAAGGTTTACCAGTTAATATTATGGAAGCTATGGCTTGTGGACTTCCGGTTATCGCTACGGACAATCGGGGACATAGGGAGCTAATTATTAGTAATAAAAATGGTTGGATTATAGATCGTGATGATATAAAGACAATGTCTGAAAGAATAAATTTTATTTCTAAAAATACTAAATTACAAGCTCAGTTTGGGCAGTGTGGACGTACTATTATTACAAGTAAATATTCAGTTAATGAAGTATTGAAAGAGAAACAAGAAATTTATACAACATATATGGATGAAATGGAGGATTTAAATTGGGCACTCCATTAAGAGTATTACATGTAGTCGTAAATATGAATAGAGGCGGCGCCGAAACACTAATTATGAATTTATATCGCAATATAGATCGTTCCAAAGTTCAATTTGATTTTTTAACATGTAAAGAAGGAGTGTTTGATGAAGAAATAGTAAAGTTAGGCGGGGAAATTCATAGAATTCCATATGTTACAGACGTTGGTCATAGAGGCTATATAAAGACGCTAGATACCTTCTTTAGCTCTCATACGCAATATAAAATCGTTCATTCACATATGGACAAAATGAGTGGATTTGTCCTTCGTTCAGCTAAAAAAGCAAGGGTACCAGTTAGGATTGCGCATAGTCACAATACTAGTAGTGAAGGTGGTGCTACTGCAAAAATCTATAAATGGTATGCAGGAAAATCTATAGGTACATGTGCAACGCATTTGTTAGCATGCTCAAATGCAGCTGCGAGATGGTTATTTGCAGATAAAGCTGATACAGCTAGAATCTTAAAAAATGGAATTGATTGTGATAGGTTTTTGTTCATTCCAGAAATGAGAAAACATGTAAGAGAAGAATTACAGCTTGAGCAAGACTCTCTTGTTATTGGCCATGTTGGAAGATTTGCTCATCAAAAAAATCATGCTTACCTTATAGAATTATTCGCGCAGTTAACTCGATTTAGGCCGAATTCAATTCTTTTATTAGCTGGCGAAGGGCCACTTCGTATGGAAATTGAAAATCAAGTGAGGGAATTAAATTTGGAGAAGCATATAATGTTTCTTGGGATACGAGCTGATATAGAAAGGATACTTCAAGCATTTGATGTATTTGTTTTTCCATCCATACATGAGGGATTGCCACTTACTCTCATAGAGGCGCAAGGAGTTGGTTTGCCTTGTATTATATCGGATGCTATTACGAAAGAAGTGGATTTGGGAATGAATCTAGTTGAACATGTTCCTCTAGCAGATAAAATGGCTTGGATAGAAAAAATGAAAAATATAGAAACTAGTAATTTTCCGAGGGAAATACCAGCTCAAGTATTTTTGGAGAAAGGCTACGATATAAAACATACGGCAGAATTAACTCAAGACTATTATTCCGTACTTTCGAGGTGAGTAATTTGGAGAATTTAACGATTTTCACCCCTACTTATAATAGAGCATATTGTCTTACAAATTGTTATGAGAGTTTAAAACGTCAAACATGTAAGAATTTTATTTGGTTAATAATAGATGATGGATCTAGTGATAACACAAAAGAATTGGTGGATAGCTGGATTACTGAAAAATATATAAAAATTATGTATCATTGGCAACAAAATCAAGGGATGCATGGTGCTCATAATACAGCATACGAAATGATTGATACGGAGTTAAATGTTTGTATTGATTCTGATGATTATATGCCAGACGATGCTGTAGAAAAAATCCTTTCTTTTTGGAGTAGATATGGGAATGAAGAAGTTAGTGGGATAATTGGATTGGATTTGTATACAAATGGGCAAATAATTGGTTCAAAGTTACCAGAAAACCTTAAATATTCCACGTTGTTTAATCTTTACAACAAACATGGTGTCACAGGTGATAAAAAATTGGTCTATCGCACAGAATTGACTAAGAAATATCCATACCCTATTTTTAAAAATGAAAAATATGTAGGATTAGCATATAAATACTATATGTTAGATCAAAAATATGAAATGTTATTAATGAACGAAGCACTTTGTTATGTGGAATACATGGCTGATGGATCATCAATGAATATGCTAAATCAATATCGTAAAAATCCAAAAGGTTTTGCTTTTTATCGCAAGGAACTTATGAAATTGCCATTTACTAATCGACTATTTAAATATAGGCAAGCTATACATTATGTATCTAGTAGTTTTATAGCGAAAAATAAAAGATTTATGCAAGAGTCGCCATGCAAAGGTCTTACGATTTGTGCATTACCATTTGGAGTTATTCTTTATAGTTACATTACAATGAAAACAAGAATGGAAGTAAATATATAGGGATTTACTTAGTAAGTAAATGAGAGGACATAATAATGACTATACTTTGGATGAATCTTTTTATCGTATTCATACTCGCATTTTTTGCAAGGTACTTTGCTATTCCTGTGACTAATAGTCTTACATCGATAAAGCCAAATCAGGTTCTAATTTTGATGGCCGCTCTATCCCTTGTACTAGTAGCGGGTCTTCGGAATAATATTGGGGATACTTATTTTTATATGCATGCATATAAAATTACTGAATTTAATTGGGAACATATTCAGAACAATAAAGATAAGGGGTTCTATATTTTTCAAATGATTTTAAAGGGGTACACGGACGATCCTCAAGCGATGGTTTTTATTACAGCGTTGATAACAAATGTGTTAATTGTACTTACTCTATATAAATATTCAAGGTTAATTGAGATAAGTCTTTATGTATATATAACATCCGGAATGTATTTAGTCTCTATGAATGGAATAAGGCAATATTTAGCCGCTGCGATTATCTTCGCTGCGACTAAATATATTTTCGATGGTAACTGGAAAATGTATATTTTAATAGTTCTTATTGCTTCAACTTTTCATCAAAGTGCGTTAGTACTTATTCCTTTATATTTTTTAATAAGAAGGAGAGCATGGTCAGGGGTAACATTCCTACTTCTTTTTTTAGCCGTACTTATAGTTATAGGGTTCAATCAATTTACAGAGGTTTTATTTAAAGCCATCGAAGATACTCAATATAGCCAATATAAAGAATTTCATGAAGGTGGAGCTAATATACTGAGGGTTGCTGTAGATTCGGTACCGCTTATTCTTGCGTACATTGGTAGAGATAGACTGAGAGAGATTTTTCCTGAGAGTGATTATATCGTAAATATGGCTTTACTTGGTACGGTATTTATGTTTATTTCGACACAAAACTGGATTTTTGCAAGATTCTCTATTTATTTTGGATTATACCAACTAATTTTAATTGCATGGGTTGTAAAATTATTTACAAAAAATGATCGGAAATTAATTTATTATAGCATCCTAGTATGCTATTTTATTTATTTTGTTTATGAACACCTCATTACTTTAGGGATAGTTTATAGAAGTAGTTATTTATGAGTGATAGGGAAATATAAAAAGTGAGTGGGGGAATTAAGGTGGGAAAGGCCGAGAAAATTCCGCGCAAAATACATTATTGTTGGTTTGGTGGGAAAGAGAAGCCTAGTATAGTTGAAAAGTGTATTACGAGCTGGAGGGAGAATCTACCCGGATATGAAATCATAGAATGGAATGAAAAAAATTTTGATATAAATTGTAATTTATATGTAAAAGAAGCGTATGAAAATGAGAAGTATGCATTTGTAAGTGATTATGCAAGAGTTCATGTTTTGTATGATTTTGGTGGAATTTATTTAGATACTGATGTTGAGGTATTTAAATCCTTTGATGATTTATTGCATCACCATTCTTTTTGGGGTTTTGAACAGGCAGATTATATAGCTACAAGTACAATCGGAGCAAGAAAAGGGAATCAGCTTATTAAGGTGTTTTTAGATTCTTATAAAGAGAAAAAATTTATAAAAAAAGATGGAAGTTATGATGATTTGACGAACGTTGCTATTGTATCAAAAATTTTACAGAATCAAGGATTAAAGCCAAATGGAGAGTACCAAGAAATAGAGGATGTAGGAGTTTTTTATCCACAAACATATTTTTCTCCATATGATTATATAAATTGTAGAAAATTTATAACTAAAGATACGTATGCAATGCATTATTTCTATAAAAGTTGGTTGCCATTTCGTATTAGGTTGAAGGTAAAACTAAAAGTAATGTTGTCTAAAATAATAGGTGGAGATAATATTTTAAAATTAAGAAAAATATTATCTAAATAATGGGGGTTTGAATTTGAATTTAAGTGTTGTGTATTCAAGTGATGATACCTATGCCCAACATGTAGGGGTATCATTGATATCGTTGTTGCAGAATAATAATCATTTTAATACCATTAATATTTATCTTATTGAAAATAACCTTTCATCATATAGTAAAAAAAATTTAAATTCCATATGTAAGAAATATAACAGAACTATTCAATATATAAATTTTAATGTTTTGTCAGATAGGTTAGAACTTAATATTGGTGACTCAATTGCAATAAATTCATATGCTAGATTATTTTTAGCAAGCGTCATTCCAGAAGATTTGGATAAAATTATTTATTTAGACTGTGATTCAATAATCAATAGTAGTTTAAGTGATTTATGGAATACTGATATTACAGAATATTTCGTGGCAGGTGTTTGTGATACGGTTAGTAATCAAACTAAATTTAGGATAAATATGGATAAAAACGATAGATATATAAACGCTGGTATGCTCTTAGTGAATCTTAAGAGATGGAGAACAGAGGGGATTGAAAAACAGTTTATAGAGTTTATTAATAAATATAATGGTCAAGTGTTCCATCATGATCAAGGGGTTATAAATGGGGTATTAAAAGGAAAGGTGTTATATCTTCATCCTAAATATAATGCTATGACCCCTTTTTTTACTATGGGTAGATATGAAATTATGCAATACTATGGTCTGCAAAATTATTATAGTGAGAGTGAATTAAGAGAAGCAATAGAGGCTCCAGTGTTTATACATTATACTCCAGCATTTGTAAACAGACCTTGGGTTAAAGGATGCCGGCATCCACTAACTGCATTGTATGAGGAGTATTTAGCAATGACACCATGGAAAGAGACTAAGCCATGGAAAGATAGGAGAGGAAAAGGAGAGCGGGTTATGTCTTTACTATATAATAACTTGCCATTTCGTGTAGCAAATCGCATATGTAACTTTATATTTAATTAGATGCTAAATCCGAGGAGATATTTATGAAGAAAAAAATATTAATAAGTATGTACTCTTTAAACATAGGTGGTGCTGAACGAAGTTTAATAGGGCTATTAGAATCCTTCAATTATAAAAAATATGACGTAGATCTATTTTTGTATAGGCAAGAAGGAGATTTTTTGGACCTTGTTCCTGAAGAAGTTAATTTATTGCCAGTAATTAAGCAGTATACAACTTTTGAAAGATCAATCAAAAACATTGTGAAAGAGGGACATATTTATTTAGGAGTGATGAGGATATTAGCTAAGCTGAAAGCTAATATGAAGAATAGAGAACAAGAGAAAGAAAAACGGACATATCGACAAATGCAATATACATGGCATTATTCTATCTCTCTGCTCCCTAAGTTGGTTAAAAAATATGATGTGGCAATTAGTTTCCTCGGTCCTCATAATTTTATATTGGATAAGGTAACAGCGAATATAAAATTAGGTTGGAATCACACAGATTACTTCACAGTCGTTAATCCGGACGAATCATTAGATGAAAAGATGTGGAACAGATTAAATTATATAGTTAATGTATCTCAAGACTGTCAAGAATCTTTTTTGAAGGTATTTCCTAATTTAAAGGAAAAGTCAATCGTTATAGAAAATATTTTGTCACCTGCGTTTGTAAAGGATCAAGCGAAAAAAGACATAAAAAATGAGATGGAGAGTGACAATTCGATAAAAATCTGTTCTGTAGGAAGATTGAGTAGTGCGAAAGGATTTGATCAAGCAGTATACGCATGTAAGAAATTAGTGGAATTAGGATATGACATAAAATGGTATGTTGTAGGATATGGAAGTGAGGAATCTCGAATTAAGCAATTAATAAAAGAAAATAATATAACTGATAGGTTCATTTTGTTAGGAAAAAAGGTGAATCCGTATCCGTATGTTAATAAATGTGATATTTATTGTCAGCCATCGAGATATGAAGGAAAAGCGGTAACGGTGAGGGAAGCGCAGATTTTAGAGAAACCCGTTATAATAACCAATTTTCCTACGTCCAAAAGTCAGCTGTGTCATAATTTTGACGGGTGGATAACTCCGAATGGGATAGATGGAATAGTGAAAGGTATAAGGGAAATGATTGAGGATATGGAACTAAGGAAGCGATTAATGATGAATACGATGAAAGTGGATTATGGAAACAGCAATGAGATTGAAAAGTTATATAAGATTATTGATGAAGAGAGTTAAGTTTGTTTATAATTTTTTCTACAAGTATGAAAATTTAATTGAGAAAGGAAAGAGAAAGTGAATCCAAAGGTAAGTGTTATCGTACCTGTTTATAATGGTGAAAAATATATTTCAAGATGTTTAGATAGTATAATTAGACAGAGTTATCTTAATATTGAAATAATAATTATTAATGATGGGTCCAATGATGAAAGTGAAAGTATAATAAGGTTGTATAAAAAGAGAGATAGTAGAATAGTTTATTATTCTCAGCAAAACAAAGGGCCATCTGAGGCACGTAATAAGGGTATTTTAAATGCAACAGGAAAATATTTAGTTTTTATTGATGCAGATGATACAGTAGATAAATATTATGTTGAATTTTTGTTGAACAAAATGATTGATTCAAATTCTGATTTAGTTTGTTGTGGATATCGAGATATTTCTAAGTATGGAATATTAAATTATACAGATTTTGATTTTGAAAAGAATATATCTAGACAGAACTTTATGGAAATGATTTGTCAGGGAACAGGTGGTGTTTTGTGGGGGAAAATATACAAAAAAGAGATTATCACTAAGTATGATTTTAAGATGGACAAAGAGATATTTATGTGTGAGGACTTAATTTTTGTTTTACAATATGCCTCAAGATGTAAAACGGTTAGTGCCATAAAGGACTATTTATATTATTATAATAGATTAAATGAAAACAGTATAAGCTCTAATATTTCCATACATTATATTGAAAACTATATAAATGTATGGAAACGAATCGAGAGGATTTTTCATTCTGTTCCTTTAGAGAAGAATAAGATAAATGAAATACTTACAAAGAGAATTCAAGATTTTGTATTAGGTTTAATAGAGCAAGAAAGTGTGAGAATGAGAGCAATTGGAATAAGAAATGCGACATCAAATATAAAAGAAATCTTATCTATTTACGAAATTAGTAATTCGGTGCATTTATTTTCATCTAGCAATGTAGTCTATAAGGTATATATTTTTCTGGTGAAAAAGGACTTTATAAGATTGAGCATTTTTTATGGTGTATTTTTAAATATGCTAAGAGATTTTAAAAGAAGAATAAAAACAGGGGGCCAGATTGATTCATGAAAAAGAAATTGCTCTTTGTTATTGATTCATTAAATATAGGTGGGGCGGAAAAGAGTATAGTTTCGTTGTTAAATTTAATTGATTATTCGAAGTATGAAATTGATTTTTTATTATTTAAAAAAGATGGTGATCTTAGAAAATATGTACCGAATCAAGTGAATATGTTACCGATACCAGAGTATTTTCAATACATAAGTAATGAAAATATTCCAGTAAATAAAAGCATTCTGTATTTCTATTATAGAATAAAAACTACTGTTCACTTAAGGATAAATGAATATAAAAATCATGTTTTACATAGCGAGCAAGTAGTATTCCGAAGCCTTGAAAAAATAATTGCTCCAGCTCAAAAGAAATATGATGTAGCAATTGCATATAGCCAAGGAATGCCGACATATTTTGTTGCCAACAAGGTATATGCATCAAAAAAAATGGCGTGGATAAATACTGACTATGTCCATACATTATACGATAAAGAGCTTGACTATGAATCGTATAAAAAAATCAATAAAATAATTACTGTTTCGAGGAATACTCAAGATTCAGTATCTAAAATTAGGAAAGAATATAAGGATAAGGTAGACCTTCTTTTTGATATAGTAGACCCCGATATAATTAATCAAATGGCTAATGAACATGAAGTTAATGAATTTGATCAATCGTTTATTAATATTGTGACGGTTGGTAGATTAGTAACAGCGAAAGGGTATAGTACTGCCATAGAAACAGCGAGGTTATTACAACAATCAGGCTACAAATTTAAATGGTTTGGAATTGGAGAAGGTCCAGAACGCAAAAAACTTCAGGAATTAATAAATAAATATAAATTGAACGATTGTTTTATGCTACTTGGGAAAAAATTGAACCCATATCCCTATATAAAAAATTGTGATATATATGTACAAACATCTATAAAAGAAGGATTCGGTCTCACGGTAAGTGAAGCGAAAATTTTAAGGAAGCCTATTGTATGTACAAACTTTCCTACAGCGAAGGAAATAATAAATCATAATGTTGATGGTTTACTAGTTGAGAAAAATATAAATGGAATATACAAAGGGATTAAAAAATATTTGGATGATGTTAAATTTAGACAACAAATAATAAAAAAATTGAATACTACAGAACCGTATAGTTCGATAAAACAATTAAGGGAATTTTATGCATTGATAGAAAAATAATGTGTGGTGATAATGAAATGAAAAAAGTTTTTGTAGATATATATTTGATGTTTAACTTAGGAGATGACTTATTTTTAGATATATTACTGAAAAAATATCCAAATAGCATGTTTACCGTTAATTATCTGGGGAAAAGTTATGATCAACTTATTTCAAAATATAGTAATGTAAAGAGAAGAAAGTACACATTTTTTGATAAAATTGGGCAAAGGCTTAAATTATCTGATTCTATAACAAACTATGATCAAGTTGCGGAAGAGCATGATGTCTTGTTATTTATAGGAGGTTCAATTTTTAGAGAAGAGGAGTATCATAAGTCGTTATATGAAGATAGGATGAGGATGGTAAAAGAGTTTAAGAAAAGAGACAAGCAAGTTTATATACTAGGAGCAAATTTTGGACCGTTTACAACTGATGAATTTTTAGAAGATTATAAAAGGTTTTTTATGTTATGTGATGATGTATGTTTTAGAGATATGAACTCATTTCAATTATTTGAAAACTTATCACAAGTTAGGTATGCGCCAGATATTATTTTTAGTATGAATGTAGATGGATATCGTAAAGAAAAAAAATCAAATAAAATCGGATTTTCAATTATTGATGTGCGGCATAAAAAAGGATTATCAACTTATTATAATCAATATGTACGAAATACTGTAGAAGCATTGGAGTTATTAATAAGTAAAGGGTATAAATGTTATTTAATGTCATTTTGTGAACGAGAGGGAGATTTGGAAGTAATAAATGTAATAAAATCCCGCCTCTCGTCTAGAGCGTTACAAAATATTATAATCTACAGTTATAATGGGAATTTAGAAGAAGCTATCGAATTGATAGCTTCTTTTAAATTGTTAATTGCAGCGAGATTTCATGCAAATATACTAGGGTTATTATTAGATGTTGGGGTTGTACCTGTAATATATAGTCAAAAAACTAGTAATATGCTTAATGATATAAAGTTTAAGGGTACTTTAATAAATATGGATAATTTGCATATGCAATACGATGAAAATATTATAAATAAGTCATTATCTTATAAATTAGAACGGAATATTATAAGTGGTAGAGCTGATAATCATTTTGAAAAACTAAGTAGATTTTTAGGAACATAAAAATCTATATTGGAGGAAATATGAAAAAAAAAATCATTTTTATGGTTATAAATATGAATGTGGGCGGAACTGAAAAGGCATTACTTAATATGATAGCAGAGATGCCGAAAGATCAGTATGATGTAACGATTTTAATGTTGGAAAAATACGGAGGGTTTTTAGGTTCAATTCCTAGAGAAGTTCAAGTTAAATCTTTGGAAGGATATCAAAATATAAAAGATACACTAAATAATTCACCGTATATAGTTTTTATAGATTTACTAAAAAAAGGAAAGGTTATAAAAGCTTTTAATGTTATTTTTTTTCACTTAATATGTAAGTTAATGAAAGATAGAAGTCTTTTTTTTAAGTATGTATTAAGGGATTATCCGGTAATTGATAATGAATATGATAGTGTAGTTGCCTATGCTGGACCTATGGACTTTATAAGTTATTTTGTCGTAAAGAAGATAGTGGCCAAAAAGAAAATTCAATGGATTCATTTTGATGTAACAAAGGTTTCTTTTAATAAAGTGTTTTCAGCGAATATATATAAGGAATTTGATCAAATTTTTACAGTATCAAATGAAGCGAAAAACAAGTTGATTAGCATTATACCTTCTATAAAAAAGAAAACAGACGTATTTCCAAATGTGATTTCCTCAAATTTGATTCAAAAACAAGCAAAAGGTGGAAAGGGATTTAGTGATAATTTTACTGGGTTGAGGATATTGACAGTTGGTAGATTAGCAAACGAGAAAGGACAAGATTTAGCTATACGAGTATTATCTAGATTAATTGGTGAGGGTTTCAAAGTTAAATGGTATTGTGTAGGTGATGGGAGTTCAAGAAAGCAGTATGAAGAACTTATAGAGCATTATTCGCTTAAAGATACATTTATTTTACTAGGAGAAAAAAGAAATCCATATGTTTATATGGATGAATGTGATATATATGTACAGCCGTCTAGGCATGAAGGGTATTGTATAACACTTGCTGAAGCAAGATACTTAAATAAAGCTATTGTGACAACGAATTTTACTGGTGCTAAAGAACAAATAAGACATGAGGAAACAGGACTAATTGTAGATGTAGATGAGGATGATATTTATGAAGCTGTAAAGAAATTGGTAATTAATCAAAATTTATGTGAATATTTTTCTCGGAATTTAGCGATAGAAAATTATGATCAAGGCATCAAAAAAAAGAAAGGGATTTTAAAATCAGAAACTTCTAATTGTTTATAAAGGGACATAAAATTAAATTTTTAAAAGTAGGTTAGGGATTAGTAAAATAATAATACTGCTGAAGATGAGGGCTCAATTTGGAGGGGAACCATCAATAATATGTTAGATAGTGTTGATTAATTAAACTATTAATTATGTTAGATGAAAGGTAATTTGTTAAGATGAAAAATCAACTTAAAGCCGGTGCATTACTATCATATGTGGCGTTATTTATTAATAGTGTTATGTCAATAATATATACTCCAGTTATGTTGAATTTTCTAGGTCAATCAGAATATGGTGTATATAGTTTAGCATCTTCGGTGGCAGGTTATGTGGGGATATTGAACTTTGGATTAGGAAATGCAGTAATCAGATATACAGCAAAATATAGAGCTTTAAAGGATGATGAAGGAATCTCGAATTTATATGGAATGTTTTGTGTGATGTATGGAGTATTAGGAATATTAGCATTAATAGCTGGCACAATATTAACTATAAATGCTGATAGCATGTTTTCACACTCTTTAAGCATGGATGAAGTTCATACGTTAACAATTTTAATGTGGATAATGATAGTGAACATATCTACAGGAATAGGATTTGGTTTTTTCAGTGTTGTCATGTTAGCTTACGAACGGTTTGTTTTTCAGAAAGTGATAGGTATAGTGTATGCCATTATAAATCCCCTTATAATGGTACCCTTTCTTATTAAGGGTTATGGTTCTATTACAATGGTGATAGTGACAACACTGTTAAACTTGATGGTAATTTTGATTAACATATACTATTGCTTCAGAGTGCTTAAAATTAAAATTTTATTTAAAAAGGTTGAAAGAGGGTTACTAAAAGAAATAATAGTATTCTCATCATTTATTTTTCTGAATTTAATGATTGATAAAATATATTGGTCTACGGATCAAGTTATATTAGGGATATTTAGCGGAGCAGCGGCAATTTCAGTATATTCAATTGGAGCATCTTTTACAGGATACTTTTCGGGTTTTTCAACAGCAATATCCAATGTGTTTTTAAGTAGGGTGACAAGTATGGTAACAAAAGATGTAACAGACAAAGAAATCTCGAATTTATTTATTAGAATCGGTAGAATTCAATATATTATATTAGCATTTGTTTTTAGTGGATTTATTGTTTTTGGGCGAGAGTTTATTCATTTATGGGTTGGTAAAGAATATAATGATGCTTTTATTATAGCTATTATTATTTTGGCACCCATGATCGTATCGTTAATGCAAAGTATAGGGGGGATTATACTTCAAGCGAAAAATATTCAAACATTCAAATCGATAGTCTATGCTATTACAGCTGTAATTAATGTACTGATAAGTATTGTATTTGTAAAATGGTGGGGAGCTATAGGTGGTGCTGTAGGAACTGCAGTGGCATTCACTTTAGGTAATATAGTGATAATGAATATATATTATTGGAAAAAAGTTAATATAGATATACCTAGGTTTTGGAACAATATTATGAGGATGAGTTCTACTGTTGTAATAAGTGTGGTATTTGGGGCGATAATGAATCATTTTTTTCTTGAATATAGTTGGGGGTTATTAATTATTAAGATTAGTATATTTTCTGTAGTATATATTTACTTACTATGGTTGTTTGGGACGAATGAATATGAAAAAGATTTATTTATGAAGCCAGCAAAAAATATAATATCTAAATGTAGAAAGCGAATGTATAGGGTACATTAGGGATAATGTACAGGATTGGAGATCAGGGGGGATTTATTTTTAAATACAAATAAAAATGGTTAATCCCCTTTAATCGTTCTTAATATCGAATGTAATGGTTCATTATGTTGATTTTGTGGGGGCTAATTATGAACAAAGATATGAGAGAGAACTCGAAAATACTATTGGAATACGATAAGAGTTTTAGAAGTAAACCACGAATAGCATATATTTTGCAAGGAAATTTGATCGAAGTGTAGATGAAGAGGTAATAGGATACTTTGCGAATAAATACAAGACATAGTTTGTAATATCCCCATTTGTCCAGCGTTAGAGAGGTTTAGTCAAGGAAGTAGCACATCTATCCATACAATAGATCCACTAAATGAATATGATAGTTATTAGAAGATTATATACAATATAAGCGGATATTAATGGGGGTAGATGAATTAAATGGTTATATATATGGTTGAACTCAATCGCTGGGGAATAAAAAATGATGCAACTTCTCCTTTGCAAACTACACAGGGCATAAATAATGCTTTTGTATGGGCAAGGGATAATGGCTTTCAAACTGTTCAGTTACCTGAGGGGAAATATTTAATAGATAAAAATAATGCAATAAACTTTTTTGATAATACAACATATAGACTTTATAAGTGTATATTTATCAAGGAATCTAATAATCTTCCGAAATACAACATATTATTATGTGATGGAATAAAAAATGTGAACATAGAGGGAGCAATAATAAAAGGTGATAGAGAAACTCATGACTATTCAAGTGGTGGTACACATGAATGGGGGCATGGGATTGAATGTAGAAATTCATGTTATAACATAATAATTAAGGATTGTGAGATAAGTGAATGTACAGGGGATGGAGTTATAACATCTATGGATTTTTCAGCACTAGGTGGTATGCAACACCCTGCGCATTTTGCACAAGGAGATTTAAATAGTAAAGGTGAATTAGACAGTACAAAGTCTGATTATACAACAGTAACCAAATTTTTTGATGTTACAGGAAGCCTAGTAAAATCTGTTGGATATTTTTATTATTCTGGAGATGGATACGGTGGGTATGGAACAGGGAGTAATTTAAACAAAACTATTATTAAGGTACATTTTTATGCGGAAGATGGATCATATTTAGGGTATAGAAATACAAGAACGTATGAATTTGTGTATTTGAATTCACTTCCTGCTAATACAAAAAAAGTAAGATTTTCATTTTTACAAAATTATGCATTGATGAATGGGAATTTACATTATGTATTGTGTGCCAAAATACCACAATATATTAATATAAGTAATAGTAAGCTTTATGAAAATCGCAGGCTCGGGGCTTCAGTTAATGGAGGAAGGTTTGTGACGTTTGACAGTTGTGAAATTTTTAATAATAGCAATCCAATGAGCCGTTCTGTTGGGTGTAATCCAGGCTACGGTATAGATGTCGAAGATGGATATATGACAAATCAAAAAATTACGGTTAGAAATACTCACGTTTATGATAATCGAGCAGGTGCATTTATATGTATAAGTACACGGGGTGTTTTTTTAGAGAATAATAAATTTAAAGGAATTGTTAGTTTCGGGGGGAGTGGGGATGATTACGCATCTTTAAATAATGTTTATTATGGACCAATATCAGGAAGGTCTATAACAAGTGGATTAGAAGCTGATGGAACTTTTTGCTCGTTCACAAATGATTCTATATTTGGACAAATGTGTAATATAGCAGGAGGAAATACGACTTTGGATGGTTGTGTTTTTTCAAAAAGTACAATTTCTTTAAGTGGAGAAACTATAAAAATTAACAACTGTAAATTTACTTTTGACGATCCGGATGTAAATGGAGTGTTAGATTTTAGAAGTAAAAATATAGAAATATATAATTCCTTATTTGATATTAGGAGAGCGAAAGGAATTGCAACAACTGGTTATGCTCAAACAGAAAATGCTATATTCTCTAATGTGAAATTTTTAACTACTGAATCAAGCGGTGGTCATTATGTTGGTGCTAAAAGATTAATTCTTGAAAAGTGTGAGTTTATTCATAAAGGAGAAACACCTAATTATAGTCGTATGATGGCGGCCGAATTTATGAGAGTTGAGAATAATATCTTTATAAACCAATCTTTTAGATTTGATGGTGGAGATATATATGGTAATGAGAATTTAGCGAAAGATACGGGGTATCCAACGCATAGTTTTAGAAATAATCGGATTGTTTGGGAAAAACCTTATAGTTTAGCAGTTCATGAAGCAAGAGGACCAGGCGTATCGTTTATTTATATACCAAGATTAGAGGTTATGAATAATAATATAGAGGTAAATGGCAAAGTTACTTCGCTTGGTTCACAATATACGCTAAGGGTGTTCACGGAAAATTATTTGAATGTTTCAAACAACAATATTGTTACGAATAATGAAATTGGAATTAATACGATGGGAACAATAGTGATCGAAGGAGCTTACAGAAAAAAAGATTCAGTGTTGCCGACACCAAGAACAACTATAATATCTCAAGGTAATAATTCAGTTAATTCAAATATAATCTTTACGAATAATGTTAATTCACAATTAGAAAAGAATATAATAGGAAATATACCGCTTTCATCTACAGCAGCAGTAGAACCTAATTATGGAAAGTACATTCGTGGAGAAGTAGTATTTAATGCTACTCCAATTATTGGTGGATATATTGGGTGGGTTTGTATAAGTGCTGGTACAGCGAATGGAAACAAGTGGACGGCGGGTAAAGAGTATTCAGTAAATAGTTTAGTAAATGCCAGCGGAAAAGTGTATAAAGCTATAACAGCAGGTATTAGTGGTGCGAATGCTCCTTCGCATAATAGTGGTATAGGCACAGATGGAAAGCTAGAGTGGCAATATGTTGATATGTTAGCAGTATTTAAACGTTTTGGTTTGATAGAAGGTTAGAATAATTTTATTCTAACCTTTTTTATGTTTTTTATGTAGATAATATGAATTGATTAATAGGTGAAACTTTCGAGGAAAAGATTGAAAACAAATAAAGGGTTAGGAGAGTGATAATAAATGAAACGGTGTTTTGATATGTTTATTTCTCTATTTTTATTATTGTGTTTTTCTTTTGTTATAGCTTTAATAGCCATTTTTGTTAAGTTTAAATTGGGGTCTCCAATATTCTTTAAACAAGAGCGTCCAGGTTTATATGGAAAGCCATTTAATCTTTATAAATTTCGTACAATGACTAATGAAAAAGATAAAGATGGAAATTTACTGTCAGATGAAATTAGATTAACTTCTTTCGGGAATTTTTTAAGGAAGTATAGTTTAGACGAATTACCACAACTCATAAATGTTGTAAAAGGTCACTTAAGTTTAGTGGGGCCTCGACCATTATTAATGGCATATATACCTTTATATTCACAGGAACAGGCAAAAAGACATAATGTAAGACCGGGTATTACTGGATGGGCTCAAATCAATGGTAGAAATAGTATTTCATGGGATGAGAAATTTAAACTAGATATTTGGTATGTTGAGAATAAGAGTTGGTATTTAGATTTGAAAATTTTATTTTTAACTTTTGTGAAAGTCTTAAAATCAGATGGGATACAGAATAGTAATCATGCAACTATGCCGGTTTTTAAGGGGAGTATAAACCATGGGGGGGAATAACATGAATATTTTGTTTACTAGCTCAGGTAGGAGAGTAGCTTTAATTGAAAAATTTAAGGAAGCACTTAAACAAGAAGGAATCAAAGGGAAAATCTTTACTGCAGACTTAAAAGAAACTGCTCCTACTATTTACTTTAGCGATAAGCATTTTGTTGTTCCACGTGTAAATGAAGAAGGGTATATAGATGAGTTATTAAAGATATGTAGATTTGAAGATATAAAACTAATAATTCCGTTAATTGATACAGAATTAATCCTTTTGGCTAATAATGCGAAGGTTTTTGAAAGTATCGGTGTAAAAATACTAGTTTCTAGTTTGGAATTAAATAAAATAGCTAATAACAAAAAATACACGTATAACTTCTTTGTTTCTAATAATATACCAACGCCCAGAGTATATAGTGATGAAGAAATTGAAAGAAAAGAATATCAATTTCCATTATTGATTAAGCCTTATGATGGAAGTTCTAGTAAAGGTGTAACAAAAATAATGAATGAAAAGGAATTGGAATTCTTTAAGGAGTATATACCTAACGCGATGATACAAGAGTATGTTTCAGGGGAAGAATATACTATAGATATAATGGTAGATTTTTATGGGAATATAAAAACGATTGTTCCTAGGTTACGTATAGAGACACGAGCAGGTGAGGTAAGTAAAGGGATGACCAAGAAGGATAATGAAATTATCAAAGCTGCCGAAAGTGTAATAAAAGCTCTTCCTAATCCTGTTGGATGTATTACTTTACAATGTTTTAAAAAGGAAGATGGGCAAATTACGTTTATTGAAATAAATCCTCGTTTTGGTGGAGGGATTCCGTTATCGATCGAAGCGGGAGCAAATTTTCCACTATGGACAATTGAAATGTGTCAAGGGGAAATGTTTACGGAGCGAGATTTCAATTGGAGAGAAAACTTAACGATGCTTAGATATGATGAAGCGGTTTTTACGGAGAGTACTTAACATGGTGATTAAAGCAATTGTCTTTGATATGGATGATACTTTATATAAAGAAAAGGATTATATCGTAAGTGGTTTTAAAGCAGTGGATGAGTGGATTGAAGAGAACTACAAGAAAACTGGATTTTATAATGCTGCAATTCAATTATTTGATTTTGGGGAAAGAGGGTTTGTGTTTAATAAAACGCTTGAAAAGTTAAACATTCCTTACGATGAAAATTTGATTAGTAATTTGATAGAACAGTATAGGTTTCATAAACCAGATATTCAATTGTTGGATGAAGCGGAGTGGGTACTAAATAATTTAGTTAATACCGTTAAAATAGGACTTATTTCAGACGGATATTTAGTTACCCAAGAAAAGAAGATTAATGCATTAAAGTTAAAAGGGAGATTTCATTCGATAATTCTCACTGATAAGCTTGGAAAAGAATATTGGAAACCGAGCCAAATTCCTTATGAAAAAATAAGTAAGGAACTACAGGTTCCTCATCAGCAGTGTGTTTATATAGGAGATAATTTAAGTAAGGATTTTATAACTGCCAAGAAACTAAATTGGATAACAATTCATATTAATAGAGAAGATGGGATTTACCGTAATCTTATAGTTGAGCAAGATTATAAAGCGCATTATACAATAAATGATTTAAGAAGACTTCCTGATATACCTGTATTAAAGCATATGTTTTTAGATACATAATTTTAAAAATATGTATAAAGGATGTGTTCACATGCAAACCATTCAGCATAAAAAACGAATCTATCTCTCTTCACCGCACATGGGCGGAAATGAACAAAAATATATTCAAGATGCATTTGACTCAAACTGGATTGCCCCTCTTGGCCCAAATGTAGATGAATTTGAAAGAGAACTTGCATCTTTTGTAGGAGTTAAAGGTGGGACTGCAGTTAGTTCAGGTACGGCAGCCATTCATTTAGCTTTACGGTTATTAGATGTTCAAGAGGGAGATACAGTGTTTTGTTCAAGTTTCACCTTTGTAGCGAGTGCGAATCCGATTGTTTATTTAGGGGCTGAACCGGTATTTGTTGACTCAGAACCGGAAACATGGAATATGTCACCACAAGCGCTAGCGCATGCCTTATATGATGCTAATAAAGCAGGGGAATTACCGAAGGCTGTTATTCTTGTTCATTTATATGGTCAAAGTGCTAAGTTAGATGAAATTCTTTCGCTTTGTAATCAATATGATATTCCTATAATCGAGGATGCAGCAGAATCTCTAGGTTCTACATATAAAGGGAAAGCAAGCGGTACATTCGGGAGGTTTGGGGTTTATTCATTTAACGGAAATAAAATCATTACGACTTCGGGTGGTGGAATGCTTGTATCTGATGATGCGGAAGCATTAGTGAAAGCAAAATTTTTAGCGACGCAAGCAAAGGATCCAGCACCACATTATGAACATAGTGAGATAGGATATAATTATCGAATGAGTAATATTTTAGCAGGTGTTGGGAGAGGGCAATTAGAAGTGTTAGAAGATAGAGTGAGGGCGAGAAGGCGTATATTTAATCGGTATTATGAAGAATTATCTCACATACCTGGATTTTATTTTATGCCGGAATTAGAAAATACTCGCTCGAATCGTTGGCTTACAACTATGATGATTGATGAAAAGGAATCTGGTATCTCTATTGAAACATTATTGACAACTTTAGCAGATGAGAATATTGAAGCACGTCCTACGTGGAAGCCACTACATATGCAGCCACTTTTTAAAGAAAGTAAGTATTATTCTCATCAGAAAGATAATGATGTATCAGCAAGGTTATTTGAAAAGGGGATTTGTCTTCCTTCTGGATCCAATATGATGGATGAGGATCAGTGGAGAGTTATTCAGGCGATTATAAACATTATATAACATGGAATAATTCACAGAGAAACAAGTACATTAAGGTTCATTATAATGAACCTTAATGTTGTATATTTGGTTTATATTCCCATTTATATATTGACGAAAAATTAATATAATGATAATTTAAATGTATATATAACTAGGTTTATGGGTGATTTAGAGTGTGTGATTGATTGGGAGTTGAAATGTGTAATTTTGTTCTTTAAAAAGAATTAAATCAAGAGCGAAGTTGTATTAAATAAAAAAGAACCTTTGCGGTAACTTGTTGTATAAGGGGTGGGGAAAATGAGTGCTATAACAGGTATTATTCATTTTAATGAAGAAACTATATCGATTCAGCATGGCACGCAGTTAATGAGTTATTTACAAAAGTACCCTGCTGATGATATTCAAATATGGCATAAAGAAAATGTTTTTCTAGGATGTCACGCACAGTGGATCACACCAGAATCTGTTGGTGAACAATTACCCTTTTATAATTACGAAAAGCAACTGGCAATTACAGCAGATGCTATTATTGATAATCGTAATGAGTTATTTGAAAAATTACAAGTGGATTATGCAGATAGAAAAAACATGACAGATAGTGAGTTGATTTTACTCTCTTATCAGAAATGGGGGGAAGCGACTCCAAAATATTTGGTAGGCGATTTTGCCTTTATGATTTGGGATGAGAAAAAACAAACCCTTTTTGGAGCCAGAGATTTTTCGGGAAGCCGAACCCTTTATTTTTATCGTGGTGAGGAAAAGTTTGCTTTTTGCACTATTATAAATCCATTATTTACTCTACCATATGTTGAGAAAAAATTGAATGAGCAGTGGATTGCTGAATTTTTAGCTATACCTGTAAATTTCGAATCAGTAGATTCACAGCAAACAGTTTATAAATATATAGAACAGGTGCCTCCATCACACACTATTTCGGTAAAGAATGGCAAAGTTAATTTTTCGCGATACTATACACCAACTACTGGGAAAATGCTTAATTTAAAATCAAATGAAGAGTATGAAGAGGCATTTCGAGATGTGTATCAAAGTGCAGTGAAGGCACGTTTAAGAACACATCACAAAGTAGGAGCTCATTTGAGCGGAGGGCTAGACTCTGGTTCTGTCGTTAGCTTTGCTGCAAAAGATTTACGTGCTGAAAATAAAAAATTACATACGTTTAGTTATGTCCCAGTAGAAGGATTTGTAGATTGGACACACAAAGGTAGGATAGCCGACGAAAGACCATTTATTCAATCAACTGTAAAGCATGTAGGGAATATACAGGATTATTATTTAGAACTGCCGGAGAGAAGCCCACTATCGGAAATTGATGATTGGCTGGAAACAATGGAGATGCCATATAAATTTTTTGAGAATACTTTTTGGTTGAGCGGAGTTTATGAAAAAGCATCTCAGCATGGAATAGGGGTACTCCTTAGTGGTCAAAGAGGTAATTGGACAGTATCGTGGGGGCCTATTTTAGATTACCAGGCAATGTTGTTAAAAAAGCTACATTGGATGCGTTTTTATCGTGAACTATATTTATATAGTAGAAATCTAGGAGTGAAAAAATCACGTGTTTTTGAAGTGGTAAGAAGAAAGGCATTTCCATTTTTGCATCAGTTACTTTCTTCAGAGGAACAAGATGTTTTTCCTAGGATAATCAATCCGGAATTTGCAAAAAAAATGAATGTTTTTGATGTTCTCAAAGAACAGGATATTGATATAACAGGTACCTCTATCTCAAATGCATATGACATGAAAAGAGAACAGTTTGAAAAAACATATTATTGGAGCATAAATGGAACGTATGAAACGAAATTATCGTTACGTTATGCTTTATGGGATCGTGATCCTACAAATGACTTACGGATTATTCAATTTTGTTTGTCAGTCCCGGAAGAACAGTATGTTCAAAATGGTTTAGATCGATCTCTTATCCGGAGAGCCACAAAAAATTTACTTCCTGATAAAGTACGATTAAATCAACGCGTTCGGGGTGTTCAAGGTGCAGATGGTGTGTACCGTATGGCTCCTTTTTGGAATGAATTCATTGAGGAAGTTGAAGAACTTAGTGTAGATCCAATAATCTCTGAATTTCTAAAT
Source organism: Bacillus cereus group sp. BfR-BA-01331 (assembly GCF_022663915.1). Lineage (NCBI taxonomy): Bacteria > Bacillati > Bacillota > Bacilli > Caryophanales > Bacillaceae > Bacillus > Bacillus cereus group sp. BfR-BA-01331. Next base: position 258,788 of record NZ_JAKUGJ010000007.1, on the reverse strand, counting down.
GTAGAGGTAATTAAGAAAGCTATCTCGAAAATCTGTAAAGAACCTCGACCAGAGTATGCATTTGATCTAGATTTTAGAGTTTTAATGCGCAGCCTAATCTTCTATAGATTTATAAAAAAATCAATATGAAAGGAGGTGATACGTATGAAAAAGGAATGGAAACAACCTGTATTAGAAGTACTTAATATTAATATGACTATGGCGGGGCCTGGACATAAATATCCTGATGCTGCTCAACCTGATCCAGATGATCCGGTGAAGTATAGTTAAGTCACTGGAAAATAAAGCTCTTATATAACTTTGTTATATAAGAGCTTTCAAAAAATTGACAATGTGGGGTGAATAGGATGTTCAATTCGATGGGAAATGTGTTATACAAAGCCTTCGGGTTAAAAATAGTAAGTGAAATCCCATTACCCGAATTGTCTCAGCTGAATGAAAAGAAAGAAATGGCGGATGTTCAAATTGAAATAACGGATTTATCTGAACAATGGGGTAAATATAGCGAAGAACAGCAAAAAACAATTGTAGTGGAAGATGATGTAGTGATGTTTCATGTTCCTCAGACTGCAATATTTTCTGTCCAATCGGGCGAGAAAATTACGTTTTCACCTATGCCAGGGGCGGAAGAAAATAAAATCCGACTATATATTCTGGGGACTTGTATGGGGGCACTTTTAATGCAACGCAAAGTACTTCCGGTGCATGGAAGTGTAATTGCTATAGATGGGAAAGCATATGCTTTAATTGGTGATTCAGGGGCTGGAAAATCAACTTTAGCCTCGGCTTTTTTGAGTAAAGGATATCAAATTTTAAGTGATGATATAGTTGCTGTGTCTCTTTTATGTAAGAATACCCCGATAGTTGATCCGTCTTACCCACAACAGAAATTATGGAAAGAAAGTTTAGATGAGTTTGGAATGGAAAAAGAGCAATTTAGCCCTTTGTTCGAAAGGGAAACGAAGTATGCTGTTCCTGTTAATTCTCAATTTTTTCCCGATCCATTACCTCTTGCTGGTGTTATTGAATTAGTAAAAACGCAGGGAGAAGATATTGAGATGACCCGTATTGAAGGTCTCGCACGCTTGTGCAAATTATACCAACATACTTTTAGGAATTCTTTGATTTCTAAATTAGGATTGATGGAATGGCATTTTGAAACTTCATCTAATATTGCAAGTGGAATGGAAATGTTTCAATTAAGACGCCCGGCTTCGAGATTTACAGCTCATGAGCTTGTGCAAGTTATTTTAAATACTATACAGAAAGGGAGTATGGCTGATGGTTGTTCATTCGAGAAAAATATCATTAGAACATAATGTTGTACAGAGTGAAGGTAATATAGTAAGCGATATGGATGGAGAAAAAGTTATGTTAAATGTCCAAAAAGGAAATTACTATAACTTAGGAGAAATAGGCGGAGAAATATGGGAGCTTATTGAAAAGCCGATAATAATTAATCAGCTTGTTACTATGTTAGTATCTAAATATGATATTGAACGAAAAGGTTGTGAAGAGCAAGTTCTTTCCTTTTTAGAGTGTTTGTTTCAAGAAGGTTTAATTCAAATAAAAGACCATCCTAATAAGTAGATTCATAACTTTAAGAGAATTGTTAGGGAGGGATTAATGAATATTGTGAAAAGGTTAAGGGTATTTTTATCATTGAACACACAAACAAAGCTTTTATTTTTAGAGGCTTTTATTTTTTTAGGGTGGGCGCGTGTATTAAAAAGTATTACCTTTTCCAAAGTTGCACCTTCTTTAGGGGATTACATGAACGAAACACCAGTTGCTCAAGTTCCGCCACACGGGGATACACTAAAGAAGGTGTCTGAAGCTATTTCTATTATGAGTCGTTATACTTTTTGGGAAAGTCAATGCCTTGTTAAAGCTATAGCTGGGATGAAAATGCTCGAAAAACGTCATATTGAGAGTACTATTTATTTAGGAACCGCTAAGGATAATAATGGGGAATTAATTGCGCATGCATGGTTACGGAGCGGTTCTTTTTATGTTACTGGATTAGAAGGAATGGAGAAATTTACTGTCGTTGGATCATTTGCAAAGAGGTTAAGTGAGGACACTATTAAAGGAGAATAAAATGAGGAATGATTTTGATCTTGATGTAGAGTTCATGTCTAAGGAATTGAAATTTCTTTTTGCAATTTTGAAGTTACAAGATGACGAAACACTGCAAACTTACAGGAGTGAATGGTTTGCAGATATTGATTGGGAGGTTTTTCTTGAGCAAGCTATGCATCATCGTGTTTATCCGGTGATTTATCAAAAACTTAAACAGGTAGATGAGGAACGAATTCCTTCACATGTTGTACAAACTTTAAATAGAAAATATAAAAATAATACATTTCAAATGCTTTATTTAAGTGCTGAAATGGAACGAATAAATAAACTTTTTAATGAAAAAGAGATTCGTACGATGTTTCTAAAAGGGCCTGTACTATCTCAGGACTTATATGGAGATATTTCTTTGCGAACATCCTGCGATTTGGACGTTCTCATTCCTATTCAAAATTTAGAAAAAGTAGAAAAACTACTTTTAGAGCAAGGATATGTGAAAGATGAGTATATTCAAACGATATTAAGTGATTGGAAATGGAGGCATCACCATATAACATTTTTCCATCCAACAAGGCGGATCAAACTTGAAATTCATTGGAGGTTAAATCCCGGACCGGGTAAGGAACCTGGGTTTGAAGAGCTTTGGAAGCGAAAGAGAAAAAGTACACTTACGAGTAATTCGGTATATATGTTAGGGAAGGAAGACTTATTTTTATTTCTTGTATCTCATGGTGCCAGACATGGTTGGTCCAGGTTACGTTGGTTAGTAGACATAAAAAAAATTGTCGATCAAGATCTTAACTGGAATGAGATTCATAAATTAATGAGAAAATACCAAATACTTCATTTAGGAGGACAAGCATTAATTTTGGTATCACAATTGCTAGGTACACGACTAAATGAAAGAATGATGGAATTAGTAGCTAAAAAACATTCGAAGCAGTTAGCACAAGAAGCACTGTTTTATTTCAAGGAAATGATAAACTTGCATTCTGAACCTGTTCCTGAAGAAGTACTTGCTTATCATAGTAGACATTTATTTTCACTGATGTCTAATCAGCAAAAAATTATATTTATTTTGAGCCAACTTTATCCTTATCCAATTGATGCAAAAACATTACCGTTACCTAAATCTCTTCATTTTTTATATTTTCCTTTACGTCCGTTTCTATGTCTTTGGAGGAAAACAAAGGAGCTTGCTTTGTTATAGGGGGAACATCGATGAATCATATTATATATTTTATGAAGAAATTATATTCTTCTGCAGGGAAAATTTTGTATGTGAATTTGTTTGGTATGGTTTTAATAAGTTTACTTGAAGGGATAGGTATTATTTTATTAATTCCTATGATAAGTATGACTGGAATAATCAATGTAGGTGAGGAGACTGCTTTTATTGCACCTGTCTATAGGTTTTTACAGGATTTCCCTAAAACAACAAGTCTAATTTCTATTTTAGGTATATATATACTAATAGTGTTAGGTCAAAATCTACTACAAAGAAACATAACGCTAAGGGATGCGAGAACGCAACAAGCTTTTGTACGAGAATTAAGAATAGAAACATATAGTATGATTTTAAAAGCGAAGTGGAGTTTTTTTTTAGAGAAAAGGAAAACAAATCTAATAAATATATTAACTACAGAATTAGCTCGCGTAAGTTATGGGGTTAATTTAATTTTACAATTGTTAGCTGCTATTCTGTTTACATTTATACAGGTGGGAATTGCGTTTTTATTATCACCCCAAATAACTATATTTGTTTTGGTCTTTGGCTTATTATTCTTGGTAGCTTCTCGTGTTTTTATAAAAAAAGCACGAATACTAGGCGGTAAGACCTCAAAATTGGCACAAGGCTATCTTTCTGGTATAACAGATCATTTTAATGGAATTAAAGATATAAAGAGTAATACTTTGGAAGCATCACGTTTAGATTGGTTACAATCTATAACAGGAAAGATGAGTAACGAACAAATGGAGTATATGAGAATAAGATCGAACTCTCAATTGTTTTATAAAGTTTCAATGGCTATTTTAATTGCATTTTTTATATTATTATCAGTAAGTATATTTAAAGCTCAACCAACCCAATTACTATTAATCATACTCATCTTTTCGAGGATATGGCCACGATTTATGACAATTCAGTCAAATTTAGAACAGCTTGCTGCAAGCATTCCTGCTTTTAAGTCATTATGGGAATTACAAGGGGAATGTATTGAAGCGATTGAAATGCAGGATATACATCACCAAAAACATATAAAGCCGATTTGTATAGAACAGGGTATTGAATGTAAGGATATTTATTTTAGGTATAATAAGAAGGAGCATTTGTATGCACTTCAAAATATTAATGTGAAAATACCAATCAATAGTATGACGGCTATTGTGGGACATTCGGGAGCTGGGAAGAGTACATTAATTGATGTTTTAATGGGATTGATTCAACCAGAGAAAGGTCAAGTATTAATAGATGGAACTCCTCTTACAAGTGAAAATTTATTGTCATTGAGACGGGCTATTAGTTATGTACCACAAGATCCTTTCTTATTTAATGCAAGCATAAGAGAAAATTTATTGATGATTGAGCCGAATGCGAGTGAAGAACAAATTTGGACTGCATTAGATTTTGCGGCGGCAGCTGAATTTGTACGAATACTTCCAAAAGGGCTTGATACTCTAATTGGAGATCGTGGAGTGAGACTTTCAGGTGGTGAACGTCAACGACTTGTACTAGCTCGAGCTATTTTAAGACAACCATCCATTTTAGTATTAGATGAAGCTACGAGTGCACTAGATACTGAAAATGAAGTGAAGATCCAATCAGCAATAGAAAAGTTGAAAGGAACGATGACTATTGTTGTTATTGCGCATCGGTTATCTACGATTCGGAATGCAGATCAAGTTATTGTTTTAGGAAAAGGTGAAATTGTTCAAAAAGGTGAATTTAATCAATTGGCTAAAGAGAGAAAAGGTGTATTTCGAAATTTATTAGGGTCACAAATGGAAGTAGGTTCATAGAGGAGAAAGATTGAATGGAATTTTGTATTATTGTAATTAGAGTTGAATGATAGCCCGGATAATGGTCAGTTATAACAGATCTTATTCGGGCTTTTATATTTGTATTTTGTAAATTTAGGGAATAAATATAATTTAGTACCTTGCAATAAATAGTACTAAGTGGTATATTATGGATAAAGTAGGTACCGTGTATTGAACAGTACTGGAATAAGAAAGGGGGATTGTCCTTGAACGTTCAGTTTAAAAAAGGCGTGTTAGAACTGTGTGTATTGGCACTTGTAAAACGTAAGGATTGTTATGGATATGAACTTGTTCAGCAAATCTCAAATAAATTTTTAATATCGGAAGGATCAGTGTATCCTTTATTACGTCGTTTAACGAAAGAAGGGTATTTTCAAACGTATTTAAAGGAATCTACGGAAGGACCGCCTCGTAAATATTATCAACTAACGGAGCAAGGGGAAACGCAACTGAATTTGTTAGTAACAGAGTGGCGCGATTTTGCTAAAGGTGTTCAAGAAATTATTGAAGGGGTGGAATGGGATGAGTAAAGAAGGGTTTCTTAAAGAATTATCAAGTCATCTTAGAAAGTTACCAGAAGAAGAGCGACAAGATATTTTATTTGATTATGAAGAGCACTTTCAGTTTGGGATGGAAGAGGGGAAAACTGAATCAGAAATAATAAAGGGACTTGGCTCTCCGAAAGTAATTGCGAAAGACTTACTTGCGATGTATCGATTTGATGAAATGAAAAAGGATCCGTCGACTTCAAATGTGACAAGAGCTGTCATGGCAGCGGTTGGACTTAGTTTGTTTAATTTTATTATTGTGTTAGGCCCGTTAGTTGCAATTATCGGTTTTATATTTTCTTTTTGGGTCGGTGGGATTGCTAGTGTAGTGACACCATTTTTCGTTATTGTAAAAGTATTTATGGGCACTTTTATATGGTTGGATCTTTTCGTTAGTATAACGTTTGTCGGAGTAGGTTTGTTGTTATGTATTGTAGCTTATTATAGTACGAAGTGGTTTAAAAGATTATGTGTACGCTATGTAGTCTGGAACTTCAAAATGATAAAAGGGGAGTAGATGATGAAAAAGATATTATTAGTAGCTATCGCTTGTATCATTATTGGAGTAATAGGGATTTCACAAACATATGAAAAAGCAGTGCAAACTGCAGAAAAAGGAGATAAAGAGGACGTAATTAAAAACGAAACGCTAAAAAATGTAGAAGTTAAGTTAGATGCTGGAGATATTGTTGTCCAAAAATCTCCTGATTCCTCTTTTTATGTAAAGCAAAAAGGAGACGTAAGTAAACAGGAGATTCGTATTGCTGAAGATGGTGATACATTAAAAATCATAGGGGAAATAGAAAAAGGTGTTTCATTTGATTTTTCATTTTACAATTTCGGATTTCAAACGCCTACATTGACTATATTAGTACCTGAACGTTCTTATCAAGAGATAAAAGTAAATTCATCCGCTGGACAAATAGAAATAAGTAATGTGAAAAGTGACCGCGTAAGTGTTGAAACACTCGCCGGAGAAGTGGATTTGAAACATGTAACAGCAAAGAGTGTGGAGGGGTCTACAAAAGCTGGTGAGGTGAATTTTAAAAAAGTAATAGGGAAAGTAACAGCAAAAACGGCTAGTGGGGATATAGATATTATTGATCATGATTCTAAATATGATTTAGAGGTAAGTTCAACTGCTGGAGATGTAGATATTACTTTATTGGAAAAACCACAAGATGCAGTTATAACTGGGCAAACTGCTGCTGGAGACGTGACAATTTTTAATGAAGACAATAAAAATATAACGATTGGTAATGGTAGTAAAAAGATTAGCGGTAAAACCGCTGCTGGAGATGTTACTATTGAAACGCGTTAATAATTAATGAAACGCATTCTTTTGAATGAACGGAAATCTATCAAAATATAAAAAGAAGATAATTACCTATATAAATAAGGGAATTATCTTCTTTTTATTATTTTTAATGTAAATCACGATATACGCCAATTACTTTTCCAATAACTGACACTTGTTTTAAAATAATAGGTTCTAGTGAAGAGTTTTCCGGTTGTAGACGGAAATGATCTTTTTCTTTATAGAAACGTTTAACAGTTGCTTCGTTATCTTCTGTTAAAGCAACTACAATTTCACCGTTGTATGCAGACTGTTGTTGGCGAACAACAACTAAATCACCATCAAAGATACCGGCTTCAATCATGCTATCTCCAGAAATGCGTAACATAAACACTTGATCTGCTCCAGCAACGATACTAGCTGGAAGTGGGAAGTGATCTTCTACACTTTCGACTGCTGTAATCGGTAAACCGGCAGTAACTTTTCCGATGATTGGAACTTGAATAACAGATTGTGTTTCCGTTCGGTTGTCACCTAAAATTTCAATTGCGCGTGGTTTTGTTGGATCGCGTCGAATATATCCCTTTTCTTCTAGTCGTGATAAATGTCCGTGCACTGTAGAACTAGAAGCAAGGCCGACTGCTTGACCGATTTCACGTACGGAAGGTGGATATCCTTTTTCTTGTACTTTTAGCTTAATAAAGTCGAGAATGTCTTGCTGGCGTTTCGTTAACTTTTCCATGTTTTCTAACACCTCGTTTTCTTTCATTTTTCTTATTATTAAGTATAACATGCGAAAAAACATTCTACAAACATAAGTTCGAACGAAAGGCAAATTTATGATACACTATAAGGAAAATATAGTGAGAAAGAAGGGTTCAAAATGAATGCAATTATTTATGCACGTGTGAGCACAACAAAAGAAGAACAGGAAACATCATTATTGCGTCAAAAAGATGAATTATTGCATTTAGCTGAGCGCTATCAAATGGATGTTACAAAGGTAATTGAGGAGCAGGCTAGCGGTTATACAATTGAACGTGATGGCATATTAGAAGTGCTAGATACAATTCGAGATGAACAAGTTGATGTACTACTTATACAAGATGAAACGCGTCTTGGTAGAGGAAATGCAAAGATTGCATTAATGCATTGTTTACATAAAGAGGGGATAAAAGTTTATACGCACACGCATAGTGGTGAATTACAGCTTTCAGATTCTGATTCGATGGTGCTAAATATAATTGGGATCGTTGAAGAGTATCAAAGAAAGATCCACAATTTAAAAATTAAACGTGGCATGCAAAGAGCAGTGGAGAAAGGATTTCGTCCAGAAAATAATTTGAAAAATCGTCATTTAAGCGTAGGACGTGAGAAAAAAGAAGTGCCAATTGAGGAAATTGTACGTTTGCGCCGGAATGAATTAACTTTTGAAGAAATTGCAGCAACACTTCGTGGTTTTGGTCATGATGTTTCAAAAGCAACTGTACATCGAAGGTATGTAGAATATACAAAGCAATTGCTTGATAAAGAGGAATAACTATTGTATGATAATAATCAGTTTTGAGTAGAAGGGGGATTCGAGATGCCAAGTCAAGAACTCATTGAACGCATTAACTTCTTAGCGAAAAAAGCAAAAGCTGAAGGCTTAACTGAAGAAGAACAACGTGAGCGCAAATCGCTTCGTGAACAATATTTAAAAGGATTTCGTCAAAATATGTTAAACGAATTAAAAGGAATTAAAGTCGTTAACGAAGAAGGCACGGACGTTACACCGGCGAAATTAAAAGCTTTAAAGAAGCAGGATAATGCAAAATTAAATTAAAAGATGGGCATAGCCCATCTTTTTTTATTTGTTAAAATTGTTATTTAATAACTTTCCAGTTTTCATTTTTCGTTGCTTCTATCCTTTTATGCTTCAATATATAGTTAGCGATAAGTTCAGACATATCTGTTGGTATGTCTTTTACTACTGGTTTATTTTGAAACATAAAGAAGTTCCCGCCACCGCTTGCACGATAATTATTCATAACAACGTCATATTCTTCATTCATATTAAGAGGAGCGCCTTTATACTGCAAAGACTCTACTCTCTCTCCAATTGGTTTTGAAATGTTTAATACATACGAAATCCCTTCCCACATATCGTAATTAAAGTGTTGTGGTTTTGGCTCTATATAGGCAGGGTTTACGATGATGGTTCCATCTGCTTTTAATGTGAAATAAGAAGCAGAGAGTTCGAGAGCATCTTTTATATCCGCTCCGGTTATTCTAATTACTTTTAATGTATTTGGATAAATATAATTAGAAACGATGTCACGCATTGTTACATGTTTCGGGAAACCAGGAGATGTATTATGAAACAAACTTGTACAAGAAATTGAAACATTAGCTATATCCATCTGTATTTTATTTATGAATTCAATAAAAGGATGGTCTTGCAAACGTGTTTGCATAGCATCGGAAATTTGCATATCCCCATAAATTATTCCAATAGGTTTATCAAGCCAATTTTGTGTTTTCTCTTCATAATTGGCAACCAAGGAAAGAACATCTTGGTCTGCCGCAATTCCTTGTACGGACAATAACTCTGAATAACTCTCTTTTTTCACCCATTTTTGTTCTGCTTTTTCGAATGTTACTGTTACTTTTCCAACTGAGTGTCCATTGCATCCAGTCTGTAAAATTGTTACACCATTAATCACGGTGTGAGCGATTTCTCGGTGTTGGTGGCCTGTTAGTAAAATATCTATGCCTTCAATTTCATGGCACATTGCATATCCTTGGTTTTCACCTGTTAAAACTTCAGTCGGTACTCCGGTTTGTAAATCACGTTCAAATCCCCCGTGATAGGCTACGACTAGTAAATCTGGTTTTTCATGTTTACGGATGTAAGAAACCCATTTTTTTGTTGTTTCAAATGCATCTTCAAATTGTAAATCTTTAATATGATGTGCTTGTTCCCAATGGGGGATGTAATGCGTTGTCACCCCTAAAATAGCAATTTTTATATTTGATTCAATATGTTTTATTATATATGGTTTCCCAAAATAAGGTTCTTTTCTGTTTTTATCTAAAATGTTTGCTGATAGATAAGGGGAATTTGCAGTAGCCACAGCATTATTTAATATATCCATTCCATAATTAAATTCATGATTTCCGATAATTGCAATGTCATACTCTAAGTAGTTGGCTAATAAGGACATTGGGTTTTCCATATCTTTTTCGTATGTAGCGTAATGATAAGTAAATGGTGTTCCTTGAATGAAGTCCCCGTTATCAATCAGAAGAACGTTTGCATTTTGAGAACGTTCTTTTTTTATGAGAGTAGAAATTTTAGCTAAACCAATTTCTGCTTTGGAGTTATCTTGGTAGTGAATTGGATACACAGTACCATGTACATCGCTTGTTAATAAAATATTTAAAGTTACAATTTGATTTTGATTCAACACCATTCACCTTTTCTATAGTTATCTTTCAATTAATCATATCAAATATATGAAAAGAATTTTAATGTGAATGTATAGAATGTGTAAAGATTCTGTAAATAAGCAATTATTTGTAAAAATATGTGATATATTTCTTCATGTTTATGGAAGGTTATTTTATAACAACGAAAAATGGAGGCATTAACATGTTGAAAAAAGTTTTTGCAATGAGCACAACAGTTGTACTAGCAGCGGGATTATTAAGTGGATGTGGAACGAAGGAATCAAGTGCAAGTAAAAATGAAGATACGAAAAAAGGTTATGTACCGAAGACGCTAAATGTTCAATTTGTTCCTTCTCAAAATGCAGATACGTTAGAGGCGAAGGCAAAACCATTGGAAAAGCTATTAAGTGATAAATTAAACATTCCGGTAAAAGTTAGTATTTCAACGAATTACAATACAATTGTAGAAGCGATGGCATCTAAGCAAGTAGATGTAGGCTTTTTACCTCCAACAGCGTATGTGTTAGCGCATGAGAAAAAGGCTGCAAACGTAATTTTACAGGCGCAACGTTTTGGGGTAGATGATGAAACTGGAGCTCCCACAAAGGATTTAGTAGATGTTTATAAATCAGAGTTTGTTGTTAAGAAAGATTCTAATATTAATAGTGTAAAAGATTTAAAAGGTAAAAAAATTGGCTATCAAGATGTAACATCATCAGCGGGTTATGTATGGCCTGCGGCTGTATTGTTAAAAGAGGGAATCGATCCGCTAAAGGATGTGAAACCTGTTACATTAAAAGGTCATGATCAGTCACTTATTGCTCTTTTAAATGGTGATGTAGATGCAGCTGTTGTATTCCAAGATGCTCGCAATATTGTAAAAAAAGATTATCCGAATATATTCGATCAAACGAAAATAGTAAAATTTACGGAGAAAATTCCAAACGATACGATTTCTGTACGTTCTGATTTAGATGCAGAGTGGAGCAAGAAATTACAGGATGCTTTCATTGAAATAGGAAAGAATGAGGAAGGGCACAAAATCATTAAAGAAGTATACTCACATGAAGGATACGTTAAATCTGATGATAGTAAATTTGATATCGTTCGTGAATATGGAAAGAAAGTGAAAACGCAATAATACATATGGAAATGGCGACTAACTGGAAAGTGTGTGATTTCAGTTAGTTTGCCGTTTTTCAGTTATTGATAATACATAGAAGGTAGGTAAGATGTGTGATAGAGTTTCGAAATGTTTCTAAAGTGTATCCGAATGGTACAAAAGGATTGAATAATATAAACTTGGAAATTCAAAAAGGTGAGTTTGTTGTAATGGTCGGGCTATCCGGGGCTGGAAAATCTACACTTCTCAGATCGGTAAATCGCCTTCATGAGATCACAGAAGGAGAAATCATTATTGAAGGGGAGTCTATTACTGCTGCAAAAGGAAAAGGATTACGACGCATGCGCCGAGATATTGGTATGATTTTTCAAAGCTTTAACCTTGTGAAGCGATCAACGGTACTGAAGAATGTATTAGCTGGGCGGGTTGGATATCATTCTACATTGCGTACAACGTTAGGTCTGTTTCCGAAAGAGGATGTGGAGCTTGCATTCCAGGCGCTGAATAGAGTGAATATCTCAGAAAAAGCATATGCACGAGCTGATGAATTATCAGGGGGACAACAGCAACGTGTATCAATTGCTAGAGCATTGGCACAAGAAGCGAAAATCATATTGGCAGATGAGCCTGTTGCTTCGTTAGATCCTCTGACAACAAAGCAAGTAATGGATGATTTGAAGAAAATTAATGAAGATTTTGGAATTACGACAATTGTAAACTTACATTCTATTGATTTAGCGAGGCAATATGCTACTCGTATTATTGGATTACATGCTGGTGAAATTGTTTTTGATGGGTTAGTAGAAGAGGCGACGGATGAAAAATTCGCTGAAATTTATGGGGACGTAGCTCAGAAAAGCGCATTATTAGAGGTGGCAGCTAAATGAATGAAGTGACGATATATTCGAAATCGATACCGAAGCCGTCGAGTAAACTGAAACATATGTTAACTGTTATTTTAGTTATTTTACTGTTGTGGGGTAGTAGTGTACAGGTCGACGCATCATTTTCAAAACTAGTAGTTGGTTTTCCAAATATGATGGATTTATTGAAGGAAATGGTGCCACCAGATTGGAGTTATTTTCAAATTATTACAACAGCAATGTTAGATACAATACGTATGGCGATTATTGGAACGACTTTAGGGGCGATTTTAGCCATTCCACTTGCACTATTTGCGGCAAGTAATGTATTTACTAGTGTATTTTTGTACAGTCCAGCTCGATTGATTTTAAATTTTATACGAACAATACCAGATTTATTATTAGCGGCTATTTTTGTAGCGATTTTTGGAATAGGACCACTTCCAGGTATTTTGGCTCTTACTTGTTTCTCCGTTGGACTCGTAGCGAAATTATTGTATGAGTCAATTGAATCAATTGATCCAGGTCCATTAGAAGCGATGACAGCTGTAGGAGCGAATAAGGTGCAATGGATAGTTTATGGGGTCATTCCGCAAGTGAAAGCGCACTTCGTCTCCTATGTACTTTATACATTTGAGGTGAATGTACGTGCAGCAGCTGTTCTAGGTTTAGTAGGAGCAGGTGGGATTGGATTATATTATGATCGCACACTTGGATTTTTACAATATCAACAAACTGCTTCTATTATTATTTATACCCTTGTTGTTGTATTGCTAATTGATTATATAAGTACAGTGTTGCGGGGGAAATTATAATGAGTAAAACGACAATAATCGTACCAAAACCGAAGAAACCGAGTATATATCGCTGGATTATTTTTATAGCACTTACAGTTATATATGTATGGGCCTTTTCAGGAGTCCCACTAGAGGGAATAAAGAATACGGCGGGAGAAATTACAAAAGCAATTATGACAGGCGTATTGAACCCAGATTGGTCGTATGTATCTTTGCCAGATGGTGAAGATTTATTACACGGTTTAATTGATACGTTGGCAATTGCGATATTAGGTACATTTATTTCTGCTTTTTTATCTGTTCCATTTGCTTTTTGGGCGGCAACGAATATGAGTAGTGGAAAATTAACTTCAGGAACTGGGAAATTTGTACTTAGTTTTGTTCGTACATTTCCTGAATTAGTTATGGCTCTTTTATTTATAAAAGCTGTTGGTCCAGGCTCTTTTGCCGGAGTTCTAGCTTTAGGGTTACACTCTATCGGAATGTTAGGGAAACTATATTCGGAAGGAATTGAAAATATAGATAAGGGACCGACGGAAGCGTTAATAGCAACGGGTGCAAATCGGTTTCAAATACTTTGGTATGCCGTATTACCACAAGTGTTACCGGATTTTCTATCGTATACGTTATACAGGTTTGAAATTAATGTACGATCCGCTGCGATTTTAGGTGTTATTGGAGCAGGTGGTATTGGTACGCCATTAATTTTTGCACTTAGTTCACGTAATTGGTCTCGTGTGGGAATTATTTTATTAGGTATCATTTTAATGGTAATTATAATTGATTTTATTTCAAGTTCTATTCGTAAGCGGATTATTTAATTTGTTTTAAAAGCATCTAATTCAGATGCTTTTTTGTATTTTTAAAGGTTATCAAAAAGGAGATATATCAGAAATTAGTATATTTGTATAAATATACAGATAATTATATTTATTTTTAAAATAAAAACAATTAAAAAGTATGTCATATTGAATGCCCATACATTCCCTAAATCACTGTGTTTTTTATGAAAAATCAAAAAAACATCAACATATTTGTCGATACATGTTGTATAATCTTGCGTGGGAAGCTATCATATAAATGTATAAAACGTTTACTAACATACGCGAAGGGAAGAATAGCATGTCACATTCAATCGAACAACTTTCTATCAACACGATTCGCACATTATCCATTGATGCGATTGAAAAAGCAAACTCTGGTCACCCAGGAATGCCAATGGGTGCAGCACCAATGGCTTATACATTATGGACTCAATTTATGAAACACAATCCAAATAACCCAACGTGGTTTAACCGCGATCGTTTCGTATTATCTGCAGGTCATGGCTCAATGTTACTATACAGTCTACTTCATCTATCTGGTTATGACTTAACAATGGATGATTTAAAGAACTTCCGTCAATGGGGAAGCAAAACTCCAGGACATCCTGAGTATGGTCACACAGCAGGTGTAGACTCAACAACTGGTCCACTTGGACAAGGTATTGCAACTGCTGTAGGTATGGCAATGGCTGAAAGACATTTAGCGGCTAAATACAACCGTGATGCGTATAATGTAGTAGATCATCATACATACGCTATTTGTGGTGATGGAGATTTAATGGAAGGCGTTTCTGCTGAAGCATCTTCATTAGCTGCTCATTTACAATTAGGTCGTCTTGTTGTACTTTACGATTCAAACGATATTTCATTAGATGGCGATTTAAATCGTTCATTCTCTGAAAGTGTAGAAGATCGTTACAAAGCATACGGATGGCAAGTAATCCGTGTTGAGGATGGAAATGATATTGAAGCAATCGCAAAAGCAATTGAAGAAGCGAAAGCTGACGAAAAACGCCCAACGCTAATTGAAGTAAGAACGACAATTGGTTTCGGTTCTCCAAACAAATCAGGAAAATCAGCTTCACATGGTTCTCCACTTGGTGTAGACGAAACAAAATTAACGAAAGAAGCATACGCTTGGACTGCTGAACAAGACTTCCATGTAGCAGAAGAAGTATATGACAACTTCCGTAAAACAGTACAAGATGTTGGTGAAACGACGCAAGCTGCGTGGAACACGATGCTCGGTGAATATGCACAAGCATATCCAGAATTAGCAAACGAACTGCAAGCAGCAATGAACGGTCTTCTTCCAGAAGGTTGGGAACAAAGCTTACCAACTTATGAATTAGGATCAAAAGCAGCAACACGTAATTCTTCAGGTGCTGTAATTAATGCAATTGCAGAGTCTGTACCATCATTCTTCGGTGGATCTGCTGACCTTGCTGGTTCTAACAAAACATACATGAATAACGAAAAAGACTTTACAAGAGCTGATTACAGCGGAAAAAACATTTGGTACGGTGTACGTGAGTTCGCAATGGGTGCAGCAATGAACGGTATCGCACTTCATGGCGGTTTAAAAACTTACGGTGGTACGTTCTTCGTATTCTCTGACTACTTACGTCCAGCAATTCGTCTTGCAGCATTAATGCAATTGCCTGTAACGTATGTATTTACACATGACAGTATTGCTGTTGGTGAAGATGGTCCAACACATGAACCAGTTGAGCAATTAGCAGCGCTTCGTGCAATGCCAAATGTATCTGTTATTCGTCCAGCAGACGGTAACGAATCAGTTGCAGCTTGGAGACTAGCTCTAGAATCTACAAAAACACCAACTGCATTAGTGTTAACTCGTCAAGATCTTCCAACATTAGAAGGTGCAAAAGACGATACTTATGAAAAAGTAGCAAAAGGTGCATATGTAGTTTCTGCAAGCAAGAAAGAAACTTCTGATGTAATCTTAATTGCAACTGGATCTGAAGTAAGCTTAGCAATCGAAGCGCAAAAAGCTCTAGCAGCAGACGGCGTTGATGCAGCTGTTGTTAGCATGCCATCTATGGATCGCTTCGAAGCTCAAACTGCTGAGTACAAAGAATCTGTACTACCAAAAGCAGTAACGAAACGTTTCGCAATTGAAATGGGTGCTACATTCGGATGGCACCGTTACGTAGGCCTTGATGGAGATGTACTAGGTATCGACACATTCGGTGCTTCTGCTCCTGGTGAGAAGATTATGGAAGAGTATGGATTTACTGTAGAGAACGTTGTTCGTAAAGTAAAAGAAATGCTTTAATGATTTTAGAAAAATCTCTCCAGCATGGGGAGATTTTTCTATGTAATTGAGTTTTTTCGACAGGAAAAGTTTTTTCTCTCTCCGTAGTCAGACAATCATTGCAAATCTTCTCTTATATAATGTAGGGAAAAGGTTGTCCAGATCGGGAGGGGAAAAATGAAAACGTATGAATTGTATTTAATTCAAGAGGATATTGCGAAAGCTTACTTTGGTCGTGAATATTTGTTTTTTGATTTATTTGCTCGATTTTCAGAATCTGGGTTCCTTTCGGAGAAGAAAGTATTATATAAACAAATGACGTATATTACGATGCCGTTACAAGTAATGAAAATTCATCATAAATTAGAACAAGCTTTGCGTGTTCTTGGTAAATATGAAAGAACAAATCATACTCATACGCTTTATACAGGAGCCGAATACGGAGAAATAATGGTGAAACCACAATATATTCGAATAAATACTTCTGGAAATGTATCCATGGAAACAACTTTCTTTGAGGTGCTTAGAAAGTGTGAGTTAACATTTTTAGCGATGGATTATGAAAATAAAAAGTACGGTTGGTTAAATCCTCTCAAACAAGTACGAACATATGTGTAAAAAATGTCGAATAGTATCTTGTCTTATTGAAAAGGTTTTAGTACACTGTAAGGTAGACAACATGAAGGAGGAAAAGATATGCCAATGTGGTTAGGTATTCTAGTGGGCGTAGTAGCACTAGTAGCAGGCGTGGCGTTAGGATTTTTCATTGCCCGCAAATACATGATGAATTACTTACAAAAAAATCCACCAATTAACGAACAAATGTTAAAAATGATGATGATGCAAATGGGACAAAAACCTTCCCAAAAGAAAATCAATCAAATGATGAGCGCGATGAACAAGCAACAAACAAAATAAGCGCCAAAGGGCACTCTTACCGAGTGCCCTTTTCTTTTGGTTATAAACATATTTAAAACTTTTAAATATTCTGTATTTTTGTTACACTGAAAACATCGCTCATTTTAAGGGAGGAGGATAAATATGAAAGTGTTTTTTAATTTAGCTTGGTTTTTTAAGCAAGAAAAACGAGCGTACATAATCGGAATTATTATGTTATTTGGTGTCGCGCTTCTTGAACTTGTAGCGCCAAGAGTACTAGGGATTGTAGTAGATGAAATTAATAGTGGAACATTAACGTCTGAAAAATTGTTGAACTGGGTTATTCTATTAGTAGTTGTAGGAATTATGATGTATATATTACGTTACTTATGGCGTATTATGATTTTTGGATCTTCTTTAAAACTAGCTCGTCAACTGCGAAAGAATCTATATGAACATTTTACTAAGATGAGCCCATCCTTTTATCAATCACGTCGCACAGGCGATTTGATGGCACATGCGACAAATGATATTCAGGCGATTCAGCAAACTGCGGGGGCAGGTGTTTTAACACTCGTTGATTCATTAGCTGTTGGAGGATGTGTACTCGTAGCGATGGGATTTACAATTAGTTGGAAGTTAACGTTATTAAGTTTAATTCCGATGCCAATTGTAGCTATTTCTACAAATTATTATGGAACTTTATTGCATAGAAGATTTCATAAGGCACAGCAATCGTTTTCTGAAATCAATGATAAAGTACAAGAAAGTATGAGTGGGATGAAGGTAATTCGCTCACTTGGACAAGAGAAAGAGGATTTACAAGCGTTTCGGAAAAAATCTGAAGATGTCGTACATAAAAATATGCTAGTTGCACGTATTGACTCGTTATTCGATCCAACGATTTCCCTAATTGTCGGATTTTCATTTTTGATCGCAATTTGTTACGGATCATTATTAGTCGTACGAGGTGAATTAACTGTAGGGGAATTAGTAACATTTACAACGTACTTAGGGACACTTGTATGGCCAATGTTAGCTTTTGGATGGCTATTTAATATTATGGAGCGTGGACGTGCTTCGTATGATCGTGTGGAGAAAATATTTTCACAAACTTCAGATGTAGTGAATAAGGAAAATGCTATACACGCTATAGCAAGTGGTGATGTTTCGTTTGCTGTTGATTCGTTTTCTTATAAAAAGAATGAACTATTAAACTTAAAAGATATTTACTTTAACTTAAGAAAAGGTGAAACGTTAGGAGTTGTAGGGCGTACCGGTGCAGGGAAGACGACGTTATTAAAATGTTTAATTCGAGAGTATGATCATTTTAATGGTGAATTAAAAGTTGGGGAGCGGGATATTCGAGATTTAACACTTCACGGTGTGCGTTCTGCAATTTCATATGTACCGCAAGATCACTTTTTATTTTCAGCGAGTATTGGGGAGAACATTGCTTTTGGAAAGGCCGATGCTACATATAAAGAAATTAGCAGGGCTGCTGAGATTGCTTGTATTCATAATGATATTATTCAATTTTCGGAAGGATATGAAACGGTAGTAGGAGAAAGAGGTGTTTCGCTATCAGGAGGCCAAAAACAGCGGATTTCAATTGCACGTGCGTTATTAACGAATGCTGAAATTTTAATTTTAGATGATTGTTTATCAGCTGTAGATGCAAAAACAGAAGAAACTATTTTAACTGCATTGAAACGAGAAAGAGCAGAAAAAACGACGATTATTACTGCGCACCGTTTAAGTGCGATTCAGCATGCAAATCTTATTCTTGTTATTGATGAAGGTAAGGTTATGCAGCGAGGAACACATGAACAACTAATGAACGAAAATGGTTGGTATAAGGAAATGTATGAAAGCCAGCAGTTAGAGGCGTTGGTGGAGAAAGGAGGCGTATGATGGCTGAGAAAAAGCGGAGTGATTTAAGGCGATTGCTTTCTTATATGAGACCATATAAAAGGTTATTAGCGCTAGCATTTTTATTTCTAGTTGGTGCAACTGTAACTGAAATGATGGGTCCTTTTTTAATTAAACAATTTCTTGATGAACACTTAGTACCACGTAACTTTGAACAATCAGCACTTGTAACCCTATTTGTAGTGTATATTATTGCTCATTTATTAAAAGTATTATTTACTTATTTAGACTTATTGTACTTTCAAAATATCGCTTTTAAGATTGTCCAAGATATGCGAGTTGAAGTGTATGAACATGTTCAAAAATTGTCATTAAGCTTCTTTGATCGTACGCCGATTGGTACGCTCGTATCTCGCATAACGAATGATACAGAAGCGATTAAGGATTTTTATGTTAGTGTACTATCAACATTCGTGAAAAATGTAGTCTTTTTAGTAGGGATTTTAGTAGCGATGTTTTTATTAGATGTAAAATTAGCGCTATTTTCGCTCATATTAATTCCGGTAATGTTTGCAATTATGGTGTTGTATCAACGGAAAAGTGCAGCTTTTTATTTAGAGGTACGTAATCAGCTGAGTATATTAAATGCAAAGTTAAATGAGTCCATTCAAGGTATGAATATTGTTCAGGTGTTCCGGCAAGAAAAGCGGATGAGAAAAGAATTTGAAGAAGTGAACAATAAACATTTTAGTGCTGGACGTCGTACATTGAAATTAGATGCATTACTTTTACGTCCAGCAACAGATCTTGTTCATATTGTAGCAATTGCGTTAGTACTTGGTTTATTCGGAATCGATGCTTTAAAGAGTCCTGTTGAAGTAGGGGTTTTATATGCTTTCGTTAACTATATTCATCGTTTCTTCCAGCCGGTAAATGAGATGATGATGAAACTATCTTTCTTCCAACAAGCGCTTGTTTCATCATCGCGTGTATTTCATTTAATGGATGATAAAGATTTAGCTCCTGTTCAAATGGGGAGTGAACAGCCAGGAATAGCTAATGGGGAAATTCAGTTTAAAGATGTTACTTTTTCATATGATGGAAAGCGTGACGTTTTAAAAAATGTATCTTTTCACGTAAAGCCAGGGCAAACGGTTGCTTTCGTAGGGCATACTGGTAGCGGAAAGAGTACGATTATGAATTTATTAATGAGATTTTACAATATTAAATCAGGAAATATTGTAATAGACGGAGTAGATTTAGAGAAGTTTGAAGAACAAGAAATTCGAAAGAAAATTGGTCTTGTGCTGCAAGATGCATTTTTATTTGCTGGAAATGTAAAGCAAAACATTCGTATGTATAATGAAGAGATTACGGATGAAGAGATAGAGGAAGCAGCGCGATTTGTGCAAGCGAATACGTTTATTGAAAAATTACCAGAGCAGTATGATACAGAAGTAGTCGAAAGAGGAGCTGCATTTTCTAGTGGTCAAAGGCAATTAATTGCTTTTGCTAGAACGATAGCAACTAATCCGAAAGTATTAGTGTTAGATGAAGCGACGGCAAATATTGATACAGAAACAGAGGAGGCTATCCAAACGGCATTGCAGCAAATGCGAAAAGGCAGAACAACGATAGCGATTGCGCACAGATTGTCTACAATCCAAGATGCGGATCAAATATTTGTTATGCATGAAGGGGAAATTGTAGAAAGCGGAACACATCAAGAGTTACTTAGTAAACAAGGACTTTATTACAATATGTACTTACTGCAAAATAAAGGTAGTTTGCAAAAGGCTTTGTAATTACAAGGCCTTTTTTGCGGTGTTAAAAGTGTATTAATGGAGTTTTTGGTGAAGGGTGGTTTCAATTTCACTTTTTTCTTAAACAACTCGACAAAATAAATGTATTAGAACTTTATTACTATAGCATAAAAGTCGTGTCCTCTAACCGAAGTTGTACATATTGTATACGGAATAAAAAAATTTGATAGGAGCTTTTATATGCAAAATAGATCCAGTTCAAATGTTACGTTTATCGATGTGTCTCATTGGGAAGGAAACATTGATTGGAATGCTGTGAAGTCATCTGGTATTCCAGCGGCGTATGCAAAAGCGACGGAAGGTGTGAACTATATTGACCCTACTTTCGTTCAAAATGTACAAGCTGCGAGAAATGCGAATGTATTAATTGGTGCATATCATTTTGCGCACCCAGAACAAAATGATGCCATTTCAGAAGCGAAATATTTTGTGAATATATTACAGAGTAATCAGACGGACTTAATTCCTGTTTTAGATTTAGAATCGCCAACGGATACTAGCAATAGTAGTTTAACGGGTGCGACTATATCGAATTGGGCAAGAAGTTTCGTAAATTATGTGAAACAAGCTACTGGGAAAAATGTAATGTTATATACAGGAGTTTGGTATATTAATGAATTTGGAATTAGCGGATTAAGTGACATTCCACTATGGATTTCCAGATATTCTAGTATACCGCCTGCTGATGCTGGTGGATGGACAGAGTGGACAGCATGGCAGTACACAGATTCTGGGCAAATTTCAGGTGTAGGAAATTGTGACGTATCAGCAGCTGTTTCATTAGAAGCTTTACAAGGAAATGGAGCAAGTGGTGGAGGGAATGTTTCCACGCCTAATAATGCGACTCCAGTATACGGAGTTGCTGTAATTAATGGAGATAATGTGAATTTACGAAGTGGACCATCTTTACAGTCTAGTGTAATTCGCCAATTGAATCGTGGCGAATCATATGAAGTTTGGGGAGAACAAAATGGATGGCTCTGCTTAGGGACAAATCAGTGGGTATATAATGATTCAAGTTATATTCAGTATAAACATTATGTAGCAACTATTACTGGCGATAATGTGAATCTGCGAGATGCTCCATCATTAAACGGGAATGTTATAAGACAGTTACATCATGGTGAATCATATCGAGTATGGAGTAAGCAAGATGGATGGCTTTGCTTAGGGACAAATCAATGGGTATACTATGATTCAAGTTATATTCAGTATGGTGTACAATAAAGTGAATCTAAAAGGTATCTCGACTGAGGTGCCTTTTATGAAAAATATATAATTTTTACAAAGTATATATTGATAACATAGTATAATGTAATTGATATATGTTTAAAAATAATCGGAAATGAAATAAAGGAGTAATAATATGGAGTATGTGCTAATAGGTGGGATTTTAATATTATTAGCTGTAGTGTTTGTACTGTTTTATAAAAATAAACAGTTAGAATCAGAGAGTCAGCAAGTAGAGTTTGAAAAGAAACAAGCGATTGAAACGTATGAAAATGAGATTGCAGCTACGATTACAGGGCATAAAGAACAACAGGATACTTTAAAGAATATGGAACAGAAAAAATATAATGATTTACAAGTGAATACAGCTAGAGAACTTGAAAATATGCGTATGATGAAAAATCAATTGGCTGTTCAACATAGTAAAGAACGTAGTGAAATGCAAGATAAGCATAGTAGTGAAATACATATGTTTCAAAATTTAATTGCGGATTTACGAGAATATACCAAAAATGGTGCTGAAGTGAATGCGCATGAAACATTACATTATATGAAGCGAGGTTTCGTTGAGCAAGGAATAATACTAGAAGAAGAGTTTCATATTATACCGAACGTTTTTATGATACGCAATAAATATAGAGATAAACGTGACATAAATGATAATCGAATTCATCACCTTATCTTATGTAAAACTGGTATTTATCTACTTGAGACGAAAGAATGGACAGGGAAATTAATCCATGGCTTAACGAGAGAAAATGCGGGTATATATTCATTTATGATTGAGGAAATTGGTAAGTATCAACATGAAATTGAAAAAGAAGAGACATTTGAATTTATTACGGATGGAACTTCATTAACTTTGCAAGTAAGAAATGAAGGGAATCCAGCGTATAAAGCGAAAATGCTATCTCAAACTTTATATAATTGTTTGGAAGAAATGCAAGTAGATATTGTAAAGGAAAAAGTAAAACCAATTGTATATTTTGAAAATGAGAGTGGAAAAGAAGTTATTGATCTTTCTAATGAAGAATTGCCGAGATTTAAAGATAGAGAGCAAATTGTAATGTTTTTCAGAAATGAAGTTTTAACAAGTAAAGTAATATATACAGCACGAGAACTACAAAAGATTAGAGATATGATTGGCCAGATGAATTATGTTGCGAAGTGAAAAATAAAGTAAAACTTTAATTAGTGGGGGTTTATGGGCAACACGACTTCTACCCTTTACAGCCGAATTTTGAGGTGGGAGTCTAACTGCCCGCAAATAGCGGGATAAAGTAGGTGTTATTTGGGTGGAGAAAGGTAAAAGCGCTATATTGTGGGGAATGTTGTACATTTATTTTTGTTTGTATATATTAATGTACATTGCGTTTATTTTCGTTATTGATATGGTTCATGTGTCATTGAGTGTAATGAGTATTTTGGTGGTAGTAATGCCTTTTATTTTATTAGTTATTATTCAAAAGTCTATCTTACATGTTTCGGCAAGACGTGATAAAGGTAAGAAACAACTGTTCACTATAATGATGGTAGGTCTCATTCCATTGCTAGTATGCACCGTACAATTAAGTATAAATAAATACACTTCAAATTTTAATCAGGATCGGTGGTTAAATTATGAAGAAAAACGAGTACATATGGTAGATGACCTATTACAGGAGCATAAATTGATAGGGAAATCAAACGAGGAAATTACAAAATTGTTAGGGACCCCTATGAAAACGAGAAAATTACAAAATTGTTAGGGACCCCTATGAAAACGAGAAGTTGGGCAGAGGGAATTATTACTTTGTACTATCTTGGGAATGAACGTGGTTTCATTCCTATAGATAGTGAATATCTTGTTTTGCAATTTGATAAAGATGGTAGAGTTATAGAGTATAAGGTACAACGAGATTGAAATAGTGAGAGGAGAAGCTATATCTTTTATAGCTTCTTTTCTATATTCCAATATAGAAAAAGTAGGCAAATAGTAGTCATTCCTATCTATACGAATGAGATAGAGTTTGTTATATTGTAAAGGGTTATTTAGTTTAGAAGTCTGCTAGATAGCCTTAAATATTTTAGATTAGGGAGGGAAGTTAACACGAATTAAGATATAAACGTGTTAAATAATTAGTATGAAAAAAGAATTTTATAATGTTTTAGCTGCATCAATTGTATTTAGTATGGTAACGATTCCAAGTTTTTCCTATGCAGACACAGTAGAAAAGACCGTAACAATTTCAACAGACGAGCAAGCATTAAAAAGTATTGAAAGCCATATGAAAGATGAAGATGGACGTGGAGAGAGCAAAGGAATAACAAATGAAGTACAAGGAGATTTTTTTGTACATATAATAGGTTCAGCATCTTTATTTGATTCTGCTGAGTTACAAAAAGCGACAGGTGTTCAGCTTTCTAATCAAGTAGTGAAAGCCGAAAAACAAAAAGGAAACGCTTACTATATACAAACAGAATCTGGAACTGGGTGGATACAAAGTAGTGAAGGAAATGTAGAGGTTAAGGAAGTTTATCACTTGGCAAACGAAAAGTTAGTAATTAATGAAGAGACAGCTACATATTCCGCACCATTTAATTCATATAAAGAAGAGAAAGTGTTACAACCGCAAACAATTATTGCAATTGGACAAGTTGGAGAGTGGTTCCAAGTTCAAATAGATAATGAGGTGAAATGGATTTATTCACCTTCAGCAAAATTTGAGGGTACAAAAGCATCTCTTATTCAAAGCACAACTCCAACTCGTACGAAACGTGCAGCGGTTATGTATACTGCACCAATAGAAGAGAAAACAGCGGATATTTACGGTGTACCATTAAAGGAAATGATTGTACCAACAGGTAATGAAAATATTCGTCCAGGTTATGCGATGAAACCAAAATACATTACAATTCATGAGACAGATAATTATAGTGTTGGAGCAAATGCTAGAAACCATGCACAATATTTATACAGTCAAGCAACAGGAACGACTGACCGTTCAGCATCTTGGCATTTTACAGTAGATGATAAAGAAATTTATCAACATCTACCATTAAATGAAAATGGTTGGCATGCTGGAGATGGATCAGAAGGAACCGGTAACAGAGAATCAATTGCAATTGAAATTGCTGTCAATCAAGATGGTGATTATAATAAAGCTGTGGAAAATGCTCGCAAACTAGCAGCCTATTTAATGGGGGAATTAAATATTCCTTTAGAAAATGTGAAAAAACATCAATTTTGGAGCGGAAAGAATTGTCCGGCCATTATGATAAGGAATAATGCGTGGGAGCCATTTTTACAGGGAACGAAAGCTTATTATGATGCGAATCATAAAGATGATATAACTGGCGGTTGGTATGAAGCAGATATTCGTGAATTAGATAAAAGAGGTATTATGGTTGGAGACGGTAAGGGTTCTTACTGGCCAGAACGTCTTGTAACACGTGGTGAATTTGCGAATTTAGTTTCAAGATCATTGCAATTACCAGAGGGGAAATCGAATTTCAAAGATTTAAGCACAGCTCATCCATCGCTAGTAGATGGTATTAATCGTGCAGCTAGTGCTGGGATTATAAGTGGACGAGGAAATGATATATTTGCTCCGAATGATACGATTAAACGTGATGAAGCTGTCATTATGATTGATCGTGCATTGCAATACAAAAATATTAAAGGTAATTTAGTTCCATTACCATTTACGGATCAAAATTTAGCGTATGATAAACAGGCGGTTCAACGTGTTTATGGGTTAGGTATCGTAAAAGGGAATGAGAATAATGAGTTTATGCCAAAAGGTTCTGCAACACGTGGGGAATCGGCAGCATTTATTAATAGAATGTTAAAAGTAATAGAGAGTAAATAATGGAAAGGCATTCGCTTTGGCGAGTGCTTTTTATTTTTCAATATGTTATAGAAAGGGGATGTGAATTTTGGCTGGAATAAGGAATGAAAGTGGAGGTGATGCATATATTTAGATGCATTGGGTAGTTTTTTGTAATTTCGTATAAAATGAAAAGGAGGTAGGGCGGTGAAATCAATACCGACTGATGTCCTGAGTAAGGAATTGATGGAAAGAGAAGGGGTTATATCTATTACAGTGATGGAATTTGAAAAGATAGAAGTGGCTGGAGTAGTTGTTTCTGGTCCAGCTGTTATTTTGATTAATCAAGAGTAAGTACATATTATTAATATAGAAAAGTAGAAAGAGCATCCATTTAGGGTGCTTTTTGTTTGTATAGAAGTGCGCATGTGATAGATAATTGGAATATTGGAGGGGGAATATGTGGCAATTATTATAACAATGCTATTAATGGGAGTTTTATTAGGGTTTGTCGGAGCAGGAGGAGCTGGATTTATCATCGCGATACTCACTGTAGTATTCCATATCCCTATTCACGTTGCTCTTGCAACATCTTTAACTGCGATGGCATTTACGACATTATCTGGAGTAGTAAGTCATTACCGAGAAGGGAATGTTGTGCTTGTAATAGGCGGAGTTGTTGGGGGATTTGGCGCGTTTGGATCCTATATTGGTTCAAAGTTTGGTTCGTTAATACCAGCACATCTGTTGCATTGGTTTACAGCTGGTATGTTATTTTTATCGGCAATTTTTATGTTTATTCGGTTGATTATGTTTCAAAAAAGATCACAGTCGTCTTTAAAAGGGCATAAAGAACTTTCGAAAGATAACGTGATTAAATGTATATTCCTCGGATTGGTGACTGGAATTTTAGCAGGTGCATTTGGTATTGGCTCAGCACCTTTTATCCAACTCGGATTAATGGTTCTATTAGGTTTAACAATCCGTCAATCTGTAGGGACGACAATGCTCGTTATATTACCAATCGCAATTGGAGGTGGGTTTGGATATAGTTCGGAAGGGTATTTAGATTATGTATTATTAGTACAAGTTTTAATCGGGACAATGTTAGGAGCATATATAGGAGCTAAGTTTACAAATTATGCACCTCGCATGCTTCTAAGGTTTTCGATGATTATGACACCAATATTAGCTGGATGTATGTTGTTAGTAGAGTAAAGAAAACTATTAATATATTTTACGAATGAATTATATAAGTAATTCATATTTCTCATATAAAAGGATTTGCTTTAATATAATGAGTATAAAGTTCGAGTATTCGAAGTATTACTTGAATTATATCCCTATCCCTTTTCTAAAAATGCGAACAAGTTTTGCCCTATTCTATTCAATAGTTTATTGTATAGAAATATATTGTTCGATGACCATTATGGAACGCACATAATGGGTAAATCCCGATCCTTAAAGAGGATGCCCCTAATCTTCATGTGAAAATATGATCGGATAAGAAAGCTGGCCAATTTATGGTCAGCTTTCTTTTTGTTCAATGAGTAAGTCTTCTTTAATTTCTGTTTGCAGTAATAAAGTTTTTCCGAAGCGACGTTTACATTCAGCTCGTACTTTTTGAATGGCTAGTAGCTGAGAAGTAGCAGGCACTGTGACAATGGCTTGCCGAGGTTTTCGGTTTTCTTCACAAAAAACACATTCCACAACATATTTAGAAATCATAATTTCATCCTTCCGGTTTGAATTTCTAAGAAGGGACTGCTCATGAAGTTGATGTAAACTTTCGGCATCTTTTTACTTATTTCCTCTTTTTTCAAAGGGGAAATAAAAAAGAAGGTGAATTTTAGTAGGGGAGGGATGTATATGGAGAGATGGATAGGTACGGCAGCTATTTGTATGAATGAAAGAAATGAAATTTTAATGGTATTGCAAGGAAAAGAAGGGGAAGAAAAAAGGTGGTCTGTCCCAAGTGGAGGACTTGAAAAGGGAGAAACACTAGAAGAATGTTGTATCAGGGAAGTTTGGGAGGAAACAGGCTACAATGTGGAGGTTGTAAATAAAATATACGAAAAAGAAGGTATTACATACGGGATTCCGGTGTATGTTCATTATTACTTTGTTAAAAAAATAGGCGGTAATATGAAAATCCAAGATCCGGATGAGTTAATACATGAGATTGATTGGAAAGGGATACATGAAGTTGGAAAATTATCGTTAGCTTTTCCGGAGGATTACGAGCTAATATACCGATATATAAATAAAAAAGCAAGTGTGTAAATACTTGCTTTTTTAGTGTATCCAAGATAAGAAAAGTGGAACGATAACTAAACTAGCTCCAGCTGTTAAAAGCATTGATAAACTTGCAATTGTACCTTCTACAGGACCGATTTCAAATGCTTTTGATGTTCCGGTCCCATTCGCGCTAGTACCTAGCATTATACCTTTTGCGAGTGCTGTTTTAATACGGCATATGCGTATGAGTGTAGGGCCGAATAACGCTCCAGTTAAGGCAGTTAATACAACGAAAACTGCTGTTAATTGTGACATGCCGCCAATCATTTCTGAAATAGCCATTGCAATAGGTGTTGTTACAATGTGCGGTGCTAAACTTTGTTCTATTGTAGAGTCAATTTGAAAAAAATTAGCTAGTAGTGCGGAAGTAATAACAGATAGAAAAGAACCGACAATGACATTAATTAAAATAGCAGTGCCGTGTTTTTTTAATAGATCAAAATGTTTATAGATTGGCCATGCGAAAGCAACTGTTGCAGGTTTTAATAATTCTGTTAGCCAATGACTACCAGATTCGTAGGTTTCGTATGGTGTATCTAATCCAAGTAATAAAGCGATTAAAATGATTGGGCATACAAGAAGGGGAGAAAGCAAACTCCAATTCCAGCGTTGATACATTTTTTTAGATACCCAATATGTGAATAGTGTTAATAGTAAACAAAGAAAGCCGATCATTGTGTTGATCCTTTCCGCTTTAATAGCAATTCTGTTAAAAGTCCTGTTACGAGAGTGACACAAAGTGTACTAATCACGATAATTAAAATGAGATCGATTCCATACTGTGATAATGTATCTTTGTAACGAATGACAGCGACTGCAGAAGGGATGAAAAATAAAATAAGTTCTTTTAATAAAAAGTCTGCACCGTCTTGTATCCATTCTTTTTTCACTATATTAAATTTTAATGAGATTAACAATAAAAAAATACCGATTATACTTCCTGGAACTGGGAGGTGTGCCTGTTTTGCAATCCATTCACCTGTCCAAGCGAAACAAAATAATAATAAAATTTGTCCGCTTAACTTCCACCATTTCATACAGTAACCACCTCTTTGTTTTTTACATAAAAATTGTAAAAAAGAATTAATAATTTCTACTATACGTTCATTCGAAATATTTGTCTAATATATAAATTATATGTTATTAATATATTAGATGTATTAATCGAAAGTGAAAAGGGTGTCCAAAATGGAATTACGGCATTTGCAATATTTTGTTGTAGTGGCAGAGGAATTACACTTTGGACGAGCAGCTGCTCGTTTACAAATGACACAACCACCGCTTAGTCAACAAATTCAGCAATTAGAAAAAGAAATGGGAGTTATGTTATTTTCAAGAACGAAGAGAAAGGTTGAATTAACAGAAGCAGGAGAAATGTTTTTAAAAGAAGTAAAAAAAGCGTTTGAACAAATTGAAAAAGCAGTAGAAGTTGCACAAAGTGCTCAAAGGGGAGAAGTTGGATCACTTTCAATTGGTTTTGTAGGTGCGGCGATATATGATATTTTACCATCAATCGTCAGAGAGTATAGAAAGAAATTTCCGAGAGTTTCTGTAGCATTACATGAATTGTCCACACCGGATCAGGTGCATGCACTTCATGATAATCGAATTGATATTGGATTTTTACGTCCGCCAATTCCAACGCAATTACTTGAGTTAGAACCAATTCAAAAACTTTCATGTACGTTATGTTTACCGAAGGCACATCCTCTTGCTGAAAAGGACGAAATACATATCGAAGATTTAAGGGATGAACCGTTCGTATTTATTACGAGACCAGTATGGCCAGCGTTATATGATACAATTTTATCGCTTTGCCGTGATGTAGGTTTTAGTCCGCACATTGTACAAGAAGCAACGGAGTATCAAACTGTTATGGGGCTTGTAGCGGCAGGTATTGGAATTACGGTAATACCTGTATCCGCAAATAAATTGTATAAAACAGAAGTTGTATATAAAGAGTTATGTGATTCTAATTTTGTTGCAGAAATGTCAGTGGCTTATAAAAAAATGAATAACAATCCAGAGTTGTTAGAGTTTTTGAAAATTGCAAGAGAGAAAAAAAGGATTGAAGTGGAAGATGCGAAGGCTGAATAGTTGATGAAGTTACAAGGTAGTCATGATAATTAAGTTATATAAAGATTCACCTCGTTAAACAAAAAACGGAAATGTAACTAAAGTGCATTTCCGTTTTTTGTTTTTTTGTTCAATGCTAAAGAGGTAAATATGCTTGGTTTCTAGGACTAAAGGCTTAGTAAAGATTCCGATTGAAGTGCGATGTTTAAAATGTCATATTCTTATACACTAGTAGTATAGAATGCGTATGTTATGAAGTAAGGTAGGGGGAAATTATGTCTTTATTTCGGTTAGCGAGAAAAAATATACAAATATTTGCTACCAAAAGGTTAAAACAATTTATGTGGATTGCTATGAATACAATGATTTGTTTTTTTATGATATCATTCCGATTTAATGAAGCTGTAATAAGTAAAGCGGAATATACACCTATGTTTGTAAAGTGGTTTTATGCTATGTTTCTATTTATAGTTTTTGTGTGTATTTTCGTTACATATAAAATGACAACCTCTCTTTTACAGGTAAGAAGAGAGGAGTTTAAATCGTATGAAGTAGTGAAGATGACAAGAAAAGAAATGTCATGTTTATTATGTCAGGAGCAATTATTAACTTACGGAGGAGCTTTTGTTTTCGGATTAATTCATGGTATGTTATTTTTGAAATTATTTATTATTATTTTTATGAAAGCAGTAGGAATCCAAGGGATAACCAATGCACCGATTACGATGTATGCGGTAGTGATAACAGCAGTTGTTATGATAACCGTCATTATAATATCAATGTGGCAATGTTGTAGGTTTACACAAAGGTTAAAGGGTGAAAAGTCATATGAAACGAGGAGAAAGGCATGAGAAATCATGGCTTTTTCTTCATTTTACACATGTTATTAATCATGATACAGTGGGAAGAACTGAAAAAAAGAGTTAAGAAGAAAGGTTGTATGGAATGATAAATGAGCAAGCGATCGTAAAAGTTGATCGATTAACAAAGCGAATTGGTTCAAAGACGTTAGTAGAAAATATTAGTTTTGAAGTGAAAAAAGGTGAAGTAGTTGGCTTATTAGGACCAAATGGTGCTGGAAAAACGACATTAATGCGAATGATGGTCGGAATGATCCGTATGACAGAAGGGGAAGTATGGATTGATGGTCAATCTGTAAAACAGCAATTTGAAAAAACTGCTGCGAAAATTGGTGCTGTAATTGAGACACCAGAATTTTATCCTTTCTTAAGCGGCTATGAAAATTTAACATATTTCGGACGAATGAATGGGAATGTGACTGAAGAGCGTATCGATGAAGTAGTGCAATTGTTAGGAATGGGACAAGTAATTGACCGTAAAGTAAAAGCATATTCACTCGGTATGAGACAGCGTTTAGGAATTGCTCAGGCACTTATACATAATCCAGATGTATTAATACTAGACGAACCGACGAACGGATTAGATCCTAGTGGTATACATGAAATGCGGATGTACATAAAGAAAATTGCGCATGAACAAGGAAAAGCTGTCCTTGTTTCTAGTCACTTACTCTCAGAAGTTGAATTAATGTGTGACAGGGTTATTATTATTCAGCATGGAGAATATGTCGCAACACAAAATATTCAAAGTGATAAAAAGGAAGAAACAGAAGAAATACATATACGTGTAGATGATGCGAATAAAGCGGCAGAGGTTTTAGAATACGATGTTTTAGTAAAAGAAAACGAATTAATTATAAACGTGAAAGATGAAGAAGTTCCAAATATTCTTCGTACATTGATGGAGAAAAACATTCAAGTTTATCGTGTATATGAAGAAAGAAAAACGCTAGAAGAGCAGTTTTTAGAATTAACAGGAGGAAAAGATATTGTTTAATTTAGTTTATAACGAGCTGTATAAAATATTTAAGCGAAAGCGAACGATTATTCCTTTTGCAGTTATTGCGGTATTAATTATTGGATTAGGATGGGTTACGGTAAAATATTTAGAGCCAGAAACAAAAGGGTGGAAAGCGGATTATACAGAACGCACTGTAGAAATTGAGAAAAAGCTCGGCATGAAAAAAGAGGATATTTTAACAGAAAAGTCAGGAGACGAGCTTGTAAAGGAATACCAGCTTAAAATGAAGCATTTAGATACGAATACAGCGCCAGCAAGTAGTTCTCCGCTTTCATTTATGAGAGATACAGGTTTTATCGTATTTCCAATTTTACTTCCGTTTATTCTCGTATATGCGAGTACGATTTTTGCGAATGAATATAGCTGGGGAACATATAAATTTTTAACAATTCGTCCAGCGAGCCGATTTAAAATTTTAACATCTAAGTTTTTGGCAATCGTTATATTTGCGGCATTATTATTTATATTTAATATGATTTTTTCCGTATTATGCGGGTTGATTATTTATAAATTCCAACAACCAGCTTGGGCTGAATTTGTCGTTCAAAATGGAAATATAATAAAACAAAATATTTTCGTAGAAGCAAGTAAATATTATATTTTATCTTGGTTACCAACTCTTGTGTATGCTGCATTTGCCTTTATGATTTCCATTTTAACGAGATCGAGCGGAGGTGCAATCGGGATTTCTTTATTTCTTGCATTATCAGGGGGAATAGCGCTAATTCCGGCAGCAAGATATGAATGGGCGAAATATTTATTACCAGCGAATACAGATTTATATGGGCTTTTAAAGGGTGGAAGCTTTATTGATGGAGTAACATTCCCATTTGCTTCTTGTATGCTTCTTCTATACTTAGCTGTATTTTTAGGGATTTCCTATACTGTATTTATAAAACGAGATTTAACAGCATAAGCAAAAGCCGTTAAGGGTAACTTAACGGCTTTTTGTTTGTAATAATTGATGAATAGCTTCTTCGGCTAATAGGGCGAAATACTCTGCGCTAATAGGCAATGCTTTTTCATCTACTGTAAAAGCTGGATGATGCCATTCATGTGTACCACTTGTTCCCATAAAGACGAATGAACCTGGTATTTCTTGTTGGTAAAAAGAAAAGTCTTCTCCTGCCATTGATGGTGTAGGAGAGATAACGTTTAGATTCATTTTCTCTGCAATATGAATAGAAAAATCAGTGAGTACTTTATCGTTTTGAACGGCAGGAGGACCTGGATAAAATCGGAATTCTGTTTTTACACCTAGTGCATCAGAAACGCCTTTAATGATACGTTTCATTAATGCCGGAATCTTTTCACGTGTTTCAGCTTGGAATGTACGGACAGTTCCTTCTAATATTGCTTTTTCGGGAATAACGTTCCACGTATTCCCTGAATGAATGTTTGTTACACTTACGACAGCGTTATGAGAAGAACTAATATTTCGGCTTACAATCGTTTGAAGTGCCATAACGATTTGAGATGATGCAACGATAGGATCGACGCCGGCATCAGGCACAGCTGCATGTGTACCAACACCATGGATTTCAATTTCAAATCGATCAACTCCGGCCATTAGTGGCCCATCTTTAATGCCGATTGTACCTACTGGTAAATCAGGTTTATTATGCATACCGAAAATAGCTTGCACGCCACGTAAATGCCCAGCTTCAATAACTTTGCAAGCGCCATTACTACTTTCTTCAGCTGGCTGGAATATAAGGCGGACAGTTCCGTTAAGAGAAGATTCTTTTTCCTTTAATAAATAGGCTGCACCAATAATAGCAGCTGTATGAAAATCATGCCCACAAGCATGCATTTTACCTTGTATTTTTGAAGTGTATGGAAGGTCTGTTTCTTCCTGGATAGGAAGGGCATCGATATCAGCACGAAGCGCTACAACCGGTCCGTTTTTATTACCAGAAATTTCAGCGATAACTCCTGTTTCTAAATTGGAATCAATAATAGTGATATTGGCCTCGTCTAACCAATTTTTTATCGCTTTTGTCGTTTCAAATTCTTCGTATGATAGTTCTGGATTTTCATGTAAATGCCGGCGAATGGAAATAAGTTTTTCTGTTAATTGATCAGGAATAGATGCCACTTATTATGCCCTCTTTCTTAAGTGAAATATTTGTATTAATTATACAATAATAAAAGAGAGGATTCTCAAATGAAAATCCTCTCTCGTTTTATGCTGCAACTTTTTTATGAGTATGCTGTTTTTTATAACGTCCACGCATTGCGTATGCAATTTGCGGAATTGCGATACCGATTAAAATAAGTGATACACCGATCCATTGTGAAGATAGTACAGCTTCTTTTAAAACGAATACAGACATAATTGTTGTAACTGGCAGTTCTGCTGCACCAAGAATAGTTGCTAATCCAGAACCGATTTTTGGAATGCCAATTGTAAAGGCAATAGATGGAATAACGATACTAAATATTCCTAATCCTAAGCCGTATTTCCAAAGGCCTTGAGAGATCGCCCCATTAAAAATAAATGTTGGCGGGAATACGATCATGACTAAAGTTAAAGCGCCAGCCATTAAAAGGACACCGCGTGTTAATGAAGGTACTTCAACGGCAACTTTCCCGCTTACGAAAATGTATGTTGCAAATGTAACAGCAGATAATAAGCCTAAAATGATTCCAGTCGTATCGAAATCACCAGCTGATGTTTCTAATAACCCACTTGATAAAAATGTACCTGCAAGTAAGAAGATTACTGAAATAACTTTTTCTCTTGAAGGTAATGTTTTTGTTGCGACTGCTTCAATGATAATCCCAACCCAAACGAACTGGAATAAAAGTATAATTGCAATAGAAGCTGGTACAGTTTTTAAAGAAGCGTAATAAAAAATTCCAGTAAAACTTGCAGACGTTCCTGCGACGAATAAAATTAACATTTGTTTTAGTGGAACACGATGTCTAGAAAATAGAAGTGTAATAGCAAGTAAAATAATCCAACCGAACAAATACTGGCTACCAATTACCTCTCCAAGTGAAAACCCTTCTGCATATGCAAGTTTAACAAAAATAGCTAAAACCCCATAACTACACGCTCCTAATAAAACTAAAAGAGAATAACGAAGCATGAAAAATTCCTCCCATCTATATGAAATTGTTCCGTGACGGACATATATAACTAGAGGGAAGTATACAAAATTAAAAATGAAGGGTCAAATGAAAGAAAAGTGCAAAATTTTATAGAATAATAATAAAAGTATGATATTTATGCATAATCTTGAAATTAATAATAATTAAAGTATTGTAAAATCAGCTTTATGTTGTATAAAGACAACATTTGAAAAAAAAATTTAAGGCCAATAGGTGTGAAGTCAATTGTAATGTGCTAATCATTTGAGAAACTGTGGAACCTTTGTTATGTTAGTAACAATTAGAAAGAGTTTCATAATTCAATTGAGATTTTTCTATATAATAGAAGGGAATGAAAACGTTTTATTAGAAAATGTGTGAAAGGGTAGTTTTTCTTATTGTCATGTTGGAAAAGTGAATTCATGAAATGTCCATAGTATTTTCAATTGTTTTTGCTACAATATTGAAGAGGAGAGGAGTGGAATAATGCAAGATATTAGTATTTTTTTAGCGTTTGGAGCTGGGTTCTTATCATTTATATCCCCATGTTGCTTACCGCTTTATCCGGCATTTTTATCATACATAACAGGTATGTCGGTTTCTGAATTGAAAGAAGAAAATGCAATGCTTCGCAAAAGAAGTATGATACATACAGCGTTTTTCTTACTTGGTTTTTCAATTATTTTTATTGCAATTGGATTTGGTACAAGTTTTATTGGAGGCATCTTTACAAATTATAAAGATTTAATTAGACAGTTAGGCGGTATATTTATCATCGTGTTCGGTCTTATTATTGTCGGTGTATTTAAGCCGAAGTTTTTAATGCAAGACCGTAAATTTACGTTTAAAAATCGTCCGAGTGGCTATTTTGGATCCGTTCTAATTGGGTTGGCCTTTGCTGCTGGATGGACACCTTGTACTGGGCCTATATTAGTGTCTGTCATTGGATTAGCAGCAACAAATCCAGAATCGGCAATGATTTATATGATTGCTTACATACTTGGATTTGCTATCCCGTTTTTCGTACTTTCATTCTTTATTACGAAAATGTCTTGGATTAAAAGAAATAGTATGAAATTCATGAAGATTGGAGGATACGTTATGATTGTCATGGGTATCTTCCTATATTTTAACTGGATGACGAAAATTATCGTATATTTCTCAAGTTTATTTGGTGGTTTTACCGGTTTTTAGTATTATTCTGTGAAAATGTTGGAAATACTAACGGAAAAGCATATAATAAAATTATATTTTGCATATAGCCACAAAAAAGGATGAGAAAATATGAACATAGTTCTGTTATCAAGTATCGTTGCTGTTTGTATGGCTGTCGGTGCGATGTTTATTCGTTTAAAAGCAGCTAAGAAACCTGCAACATTGAAAAAAATTATACTTCCCCCATTTTTTATGAGCACGGGAGCGTTGATGTTTGTTTTTCCTGAATTTCGATTAACTCCAGCAGAAATGTTAGAAGCAATTGGCGTCGGTTTGTTTTTCTCTATTTTTCTTATTAAAACATCTAAATTTGAAATTAGAGGACAAGAGATTTATTTGAAGCGTTCAAAAGCATTTGTTTTTATACTAATTGGATTACTTGTCGTGCGGATTGTATTTAAAACATACTTAAGCCAATCTCTTGATTTAGGACAACTTAGTGGCATGTTCTTCTTACTTGCGTTTGCAATGATCGTTTCATGGAGAATTGCAATGTACCGTTCCTTTACGAAATTACAGAAGGAAATGGAAAAAGAAGATGGTTTTTATAATGAAAAAGATATGAAGTTAACGTAAAGAGTGTTATATGTATAAAGAAACAACGTCTGATTAGACGTTGTTTTTTGTTAATCACTGAAAGGTAACTTCCTCAATTCTAGTTGTGATGTATAAATTGTCGACCATCGAAGAAGGAATTTAAGTTTGACGTTACGAATGGACCGATATAAGGAATACTATTTGGTTTGAAGTTTTATCACCGGTAATTGATGGCTAAGTTAGATTAGGTTGGATCGTATAGGAGACGTTCCTTCATTAACAATTACTCCACTTGATGGTACTGATACAACATGAAAGTGGAATGTTAATGACGAAATTTCACTTAGCTTAAGTGTCTTGAGCCGAATCTAATATTGCAAATATAAATGCAACAGGATGAATTGCTGCGAATACAACATATACCTCTGTAAATATTACAGGTACTGGTGATACGATTTATACGAGTGCTGTAGGGTTACAGATAGATTTAGCGAAAGCGAGATTAATTGCTACAAAATCAGTAACTGTAAGTTGAGCTTATAAAAAAGATTGCTATAAAATAGCAATCTTTTTTTACGAAGGGTATTTTGTTAGTAAAGATTGATAATGAGAATAATCAATCTTTTTTTCTTGTAGTTTTTTAACTAAAAATTTATGATCACGCTTTGGTGTGGCGATGATATATCCTTTAATAATTAAATCTTGTGTAATTTTAGAGGCATTTTCTTGTAATGCTAGTTCTCCGATTTTGCCAGCAATTTTTGACTTAGCAACATCGCGAAATAATTCCGGAACGGGACTTACTAGTTCTTCTAACAATTGTTTTTGTTCGTCAGCCCATAAATGTCTCGTTTTATTTATGTAATGCTCTTCCCAATCTAAAATGGACATACCGTCTTCTTTCGGTAATCGTTTTAAAAATTTTCTGAACATAAAGTATCCACCGATAGACATAAGTCCTAATAAAATAACAGTCCATAATACAATAAACCAACTGAACCATCCTTCGAGCAAGTGTATCCCCCCTTAATGATTGCGGTTTTCTTTTATTCATATTATAAACAGTGAGATTCATAGAAAGCAAGAACGCTTGGTCAATTTGACCAAGCGTTGTAGTTTAAACGAAGTATAGTTGTTCAACACATAAAATATCATTGTCATTTTCTACATATTCAATGATGAGTGTGCCAACTTTACGATCTTTATCTTCAGTTGTGAAAATAGAGTAAGAAGTAAAACGTGCTGTTGATAGGCCGCTTATATGTGTAGGTAAAGGAATGTAGTCGTTATCGCGGAAGAATTCCATTAGTTCAATATCTTCAAATTCTTTTCGGTCAACTTGTTTGTTTGTATAGCGGCGTTGAAGTTGTTTTAAAGATGCATTCCAAGAAATTGCTTTTGTGTCGTATACCATTGTTCTATCTCCTTACTGTATGTAATTATTAAGAACATACGTTCTAATCTAGTATACTCTTTTTATAAGAAAAGGGAAAGCAAAAAATAATGTAAGCTTGGATTTCCAAGCTTACATTATTGATGCGTCCGTCATAATCTCTATTTTTTATTATAAGTTAGATAAGAATAAGAAACAAGATGATATATATCTTGTTGATAGTTTTCAAAATTCTGTTTATTATTTATGTATTACAGTACAAGGGAATGAGAGAGATGACATACGTAATTTCACTCCAAGGACCGATGGCAAGTGGAAAAACAACATTGGCCAAAAGCTTAGAGCGATGTGGGCTTTCAGTTATATATGAAAACCCTTATCCAATTGTAGAAAAGCGGAAAGAATTAAATTTGGATATTTACACAAAAGAGGGGTTTATTACAAATCAAAAAATGTTTATTGAAGCAAAAATAAAAGAGTTTCAAAATGTGAAATCAGTCATGATTTTTGACCGCGGACCAGAAGATATTGAATTTTATACACTCTTTTATCCGAAGATGATAGGGAAAGAGTGGGATATAGAAACAGAATTAAAAGATGAATTGTATAAATTAAGAGAATGCCGTTCGGATGCAATTTTTTATTTAGATGTTTCGAAAGAAAATTTATATGATAGAAAAAATAATGACAGGACAAGAAATCGAAGTACATTTGAGGAACAATTTAAATTAGTAGAAGTTGAAAAAGAATGGTATAAACAATTTCCCGTAACTTATGTGGACACTAATATATTATCAGTGGACGAATTAGAGGCATATTTTATAGGGTGGCTAAGGGAGAAAAGGCTATGAAAAAAATATTATTATTCGTATACCCGACATTTGCAGAGTTTGAAATAACGGTAGCAACAGCATTGCTGAAAACGAAATATGAAATCATTACAGCGGGTTTAACAAAAGAAATGATTATAAGTGAAACAGGCTTACAAGTACAGCCGCATATAGAATTAAGTGAAGTGCGTGTAGAAGAATATGAGGGGATTATCATTCCGGGCGGAGATGAAATACATATGAAAGAGGCGAAACCGCTTTTTTCAGTTATTCGTCAATTTTCTGAGCAAGGAAAATTAGTGGCAGCGATTTGTGCTGGACCGTATGCGTTAGCAAGAGCAGGTTTATTTAAAGAAATCTCTTATACAGTGACTATAGATTATCAAAAATTAGATTGTTTTCCAGTAGAAAATTTTGTGTATACAGAAGTTGTACAGCACGCAAATATTATTACAGCACAAGGACATGCATTTGTGCCATTTGGACTAGCGATTGCCTCCTATTTTGGAGTAGTGAATGAACATAATACAAATTTTTATAGTGGAAAGGGCAATATAATGATGGAGAATCTTTTACCGGAAAACGTGTAAAAGCTAGCGAATGCTAGCTCTTTTCTTTTTTACATCGATAAATCACTAACGTTTTCGGATCGCGCCATATACCGTTGTGAAGTGATAAATCATTTTCTATTTTTTCTTTTAGCCATTCCTTCATTTCGGTGTGAAGGGACATATTATCAGGTATATTCAGCGACGGGAACATGCTAGAAATATAGTTAACGATTGGAGTGGCATGATGAAAAACGAGTGCATTATGAATAATTGTTTCTTCAACAGTTGAAAAAATAGATTGTAGTATCTCTTTACCATTTTCTAAACAAAATGGAGCTACAGCTGGTGATGTTTTCGGTAAGTCAAATGCGTCTAGCATACTGTTACACATTTCAACTATACGAGGCATTGAAACTTTAGAATTTGTTGTAGCTAAAAGGGCGCCGCCAGGACGAATTACTTTATGGAATCCTTGAATTGTTTTTTCGACATCTTTCATGTGGTATAACATATGCCTTGCGATTATCAGGTCATAACAATTAGCTTCGAAAGGAAGCTTACTAGCATCACCGAGTTTCCATTCAATCGTATTATTCGTTATAGCGGCTTCAGAAATCATGGTTTTCGATTGATCAAAGCCGGTTAACTGGCCTTTATGACCATTAGTTTGCAAAAGGGAAAGAAATTTTCCATTAGCACACCCGACCTCTAATATTTTTTCTTCCCCTTTGAGTTGTAAATGTTCAATGACGACTTCATCTACATTCACTTGTTTTTCTTCGTAATGTTTATGCGTATCGATACGTGTTTGTAAATGGTCACTAACGTTGTATTGACGTTTTACATCATTCATTTTTTCACATTCCACCTTTATGCAAAATTGCTGAATCGCATGTGTTAATACGTCTGTTTTATTTAAACCTTCGTAATGGAGTACGTCTTCAAACCTTGTAAGTAATTTTTCTTCAATTCGAAAATGAATATCTTTTCGCTTCGCCACTGAAATTTCGCCCCTTTGTATCTGTTAGTGAGACTATAGCACGTCTGAAAAAAATCTGTAAATAAATTGTGTACACAAGTACAAGTATGAGAGGGATAAAAAATTGCTTGAATAATATTTTAAACTATTGACGATTTAACCGTTTTCATATATTCTTAAATTAAGTAATATTCAAATAATTCAAAAGAAATGAGAGAGTCACATGCTTCTTCAAGGAACACATCGAATTGGTCGTATGGCCATGCTGTTGGCACTTGCGGATGAGAATGAAAGTCCCGTATTATCTATTCCGAAAGGTTGGAAATATTGTACTGGGAAAGTTGGTTCTATGAATTCGCAAAAAGTAGTAGCAGCAATGGAAACAGCGGCTAAGAGCAACCGAGTTATTGAAACAGATGTTTACAGAGAAACACATGCACTTTATCATGCAATTATGGAAGCTTTGTACGGAGTGACGAGAGGTCAAATTCAGTTAGCAGACGTTCTTCGTACAGTAGGACTTCGCTTTGCGATTGTGCGCGGTACACCATACGACGGAAAAAAAGAAGGCGAATGGGTTGCTGTTGCACTTTATGGAACGATTGGTGCACCTGTAAAAGGATCTGAGCATGAGGCGATTGGTTTAGGAATTAATCACATATGATTTGCCCATAGTCTATTAGTTAGAAGGGGGCCTTATTTTTTAGGACAGGAGTCTGTCTTAAAAAGATAAGGCCCCCTTTTGCCTTTATAAGGAGGAAAAAGAATGATTACGTTAACAGGACACACATTGACAGTTGAAGAAATGAAGAGGTTGTTACTTGAAGGTGAAGGTGTAACAGCTTGTCCAAATAGTATGCAACAGGTAGCAGAGTGCCGCGAAGTAGTTGAGAAAATCGTAGAGGACGGAAAAGTCGTTTACGGTATTACAACTGGATTTGGAAAGTTTAGTGATGTGCTTATTCAAAAAGATGATGTAAAAGCACTTCAGCACAACTTAATTCAGTCACATGCGTGCGGAATAGGCGATCCATTCCCTGAAGAAGTATCACGCGGTATGTTGATTTTACGAGCTAATACGATGTTAAAAGGAGTATCGGGTGTTAGACCACTTGTTGTAAACATGCTTCTTGAGTTTGTAAATCGTAAAATTCATCCAGTCGTTCCGCAACAAGGATCACTTGGTGCGAGTGGCGATTTAGCACCTTTATCTCATCTTGCTCTCGTTTTATTAGGTGAAGGTGAAGTGTTCTACAAAGGAAAACGAGTTCATGCGATGGTTGCTCTTACAGAAGAAGGACTTGAACCTATTGAACTTGAAGCAAAAGAAGGTCTTGCGTTAATCAATGGTACGCAGGCAATGACAGCGCAAGGGGTTCTTTCTTATATAGAAGCTGAAGCAAGTGCTTATCAATCAGAATTAATTGCATCGATGACAATGGAAGGATTACGAGGCATTATTGATGCATTCGATGAAAATGTTCATAAAGCGCGTGGTTATAAAGAGCAAGTCGAAGTGGCAAGCAGAATTCGTGATATTCTTCATGATAGTAAACTTGTGACAAAACAAGGAGAACTTCGTGTACAAGATGCATATTCACTTCGTTGTATCCCGCAAGTTCACGGTGCTTCTTGGCAAGTTTTAAATTATGTGAAAGAAAAATTAGAAATTGAAATGAATGCAGCAACAGATAATCCACTTATTTTTGATGGCGGGGAAAAAGTAATCTCTGGTGGTAATTTCCACGGACAACCGATTGCATTTGCAATGGACTTCTTAAAAGTAGGGATGGCGGAGCTTGCAAATATTTCAGAGCGCCGTATTGAACGCCTAGTAAATCCG
Source organism: Bacillus cereus group sp. BfR-BA-01331 (assembly GCF_022663915.1). NCBI lineage: Bacteria > Bacillati > Bacillota > Bacilli > Caryophanales > Bacillaceae > Bacillus > Bacillus cereus group sp. BfR-BA-01331. The sequence continues at coordinate 216,193 of NZ_JAKUGJ010000007.1, read as the reverse complement.
CAATTAAATGACTTACCACCATTTTTAAGTCCAGAACCAGGACTTCAATCAGGTGCCATGATTATGCAATATGCAGCGGCTTCACTCGTTTCAGAAAATAAAACGTTAGCTCATCCAGCGAGTGTAGATTCAATTCCGTCTTCAGCTAACCAAGAAGATCACGTAAGTATGGGAACAATCGCTTCACGTCATGCGCATCAAATTATTCAAAATGCAAGACGCGTTCTTGCAATTGAGATGATCTGTGCGATGCAAGCAGCAGAATATCGCGGAATTGAAAACATGAGTACAGTTACAAAAACGTTCTATCATCAAGGTCGTCAGCAAGTGCCATCTATTACAAATGACCGTATATTCTCAACGGATATTGAAAATATCGCGCATTGGTTAAAAACGAATTATTCAATAAAGGAAAGATTGGATGTAAATGCAGCACTATAAAACGAGAAAAGGGAGAGATTGAAATGGAAAAAGTACAACAAACAATTCGTGCGGCAAGAGGTACTGAGTTACAAACGAAAGGATGGGTTCAAGAAGCTGCACTTCGAATGTTAATGAACAATTTAGATCCTGAAGTAGCTGAAAAACCAGAAGAATTAGTTGTATATGGCGGAATTGGCCGTGCAGCTCGTAATTGGGAAAGCTACCATGCAATTGTTGATTCATTAAAAACGTTAGAAAACGATGAAACGTTACTTGTTCAATCAGGGAAACCAGTTGCAATTTTTAAATCACATGAAGATGCGCCTCGCGTTCTTTTAGCGAACTCAAACTTAGTACCGAAGTGGGCGAACTGGGATCACTTCCGTGAATTAGAGAAAAAAGGTCTTATGATGTACGGACAAATGACAGCGGGTAGCTGGATTTACATTGGGACACAAGGGATTTTACAAGGAACATATGAAACATTTGGTGAAGCGGCACGTCAACATTTCGATGGTTCATTAAAAGGTACTGTAACGATTACTGCTGGTTTAGGTGGCATGGGTGGCGCACAACCGCTTGCTGTAACGATGAACGGCGGTGTTGTAATTGCTATTGATGTAGATAAGCGTAGTATCGATCGTCGTATTGAAAAGAGATATTGCGATAAGTATACAGAATCATTAGAAGAAGCATTGGCTATTGCAAACGAATATAAAGAGAAGAAAGAGCCTATTTCAATTGGATTATTAGGTAATGCAGCAGAAATTTTACCTGAGTTAGTAAACCGTAATATTATCCCTGACTTAGTTACGGATCAAACTTCTGCCCATGATCCATTAAACGGTTATATTCCAGTAGGTTACACAGTAGAAGAAGCAGCGAAGCTTCGTGAAGAAGATCCAGAACGTTACGTACAATTATCAAAAGAAAGTATGAAAAAACATGTAGAAGCAATGCTTGCAATGCAAGAAAAAGGCGCGATTACATTTGATTACGGAAATAACATTCGCCAAGTTGCTTTCGATGAAGGATTAAAAAATGCTTTCGATTTCCCGGGATTCGTTCCAGCATTTATCCGTCCATTATTCTGTGAAGGAAAAGGACCATTCCGCTGGGTAGCACTTTCTGGTGATCCAGAAGATATTTATAAAACAGACGAAGTTATTTTACGCGAGTTCGCGGATAATGAGCATTTATGTAATTGGATTCGTATGGCACGTCAGCAAGTTGAGTTCCAAGGTCTTCCATCACGTATTTGTTGGCTTGGTTATGGCGAGCGTGCGAAATTTGGCCGCATTATTAATGAAATGGTGGCTAATGGTGAATTATCAGCACCGATCGTTATCGGCCGTGACCATTTAGATTGTGGATCAGTAGCATCTCCAAACCGTGAAACAGAATCTATGAAAGACGGTAGTGATGCAGTAGCAGACTGGCCAATTTTAAATGCATTAATTAACAGTGTAAACGGTGCAAGCTGGGTGTCTGTTCATCACGGTGGTGGCGTTGGTATGGGTTATTCACTTCACGCTGGAATGGTTATCGTTGCAGATGGAACAGAAGCAGCGGCAAAACGTATTGAACGCGTATTAACTTCTGACCCTGGTATGGGTGTTGTTCGTCACGTTGATGCTGGCTATGATTTAGCGGTTCAAACTGCGAAAGAAAAAGGCGTTAACATCCCAATGATGAAATAAGGAGGAAGAAACATGCTGGACACTTTACTAATAAATATCGGTCAATTACTAACAATGGATCAAGAAGATGGCTTGTTAAGACGGGAAGCGATGAATACGCTTCCTGTTATTGAAAATGGTGCGGTTGGAATTGAAAATGGTGTAATTACTTTCGTTGGAACAGCGGAAGAAGCTAAAGGATTACAAGCTAAAGAGGTTATTGATTGCGGCGGGAAAATGGTGTCTCCTGGTCTTGTTGATCCGCATACTCATCTTGTATTTGGTGGATCTCGTGAAAATGAAATCGCGCTAAAACTACAAGGAGTTCCGTACTTGGAAATTTTAGAACAAGGTGGAGGTATTCTTTCAACTGTAAATGCAACGAAACAAGCGTCGAAAGAAGAACTTGTTCAAAAAGCTAAATTCCATTTAGACCGTATGCTATCTTTCGGAGTTACAACTGTAGAAGCGAAGAGTGGTTACGGATTGGATGATGAGACGGAATGGAAACAATTAGAGGCAACTGCACAATTACAAAAAGAGCATCCAATTGATTTAGTTTCAACATTTTTAGGTGCTCATGCAGTTCCGAAAGAGTATAAAGGAAGATCGAAAGAATTTTTACAATGGATGCTAGATCTATTACCAGAAATGAAAGAGAAGCAATTAGCTGAGTTCATTGATATTTTCTGCGAAACAGGTGTGTTCTCTGTAGAAGAATCAAAAGAATTTTTATTAAAAGCGAAAGAGCTTGGCTTTGACGTGAAAATTCATGCAGATGAAATCGACCCTCTTGGTGGTGCGGAAGCAGCGGCTGAAATTGGTGCAGCATCAGCGGACCATTTAGTTGGCGCTTCTGATAAAGGAATTGAAATGCTTGCAAACTCTAATACAGTAGCGACTTTATTACCAGGAACAACTTTCTATTTAAATAAAGAAAGTTTCGCACGCGGTCGCAAAATGATTGATGAAGGTGTTGCGGTTGCTTTAGCTACAGATTTTAACCCAGGTAGCTGTCCAACTGAAAACATTCAGCTTATTATGAGCATTGCGATGTTGAAACTGAAAATGACACCAGAAGAAGTCTGGAATGCGGTAACAGTGAACTCATCTTATGCCATTAATCGAGGCGATGTAGCTGGGAAAATTAGAGTTGGTCGTAAGGCGGATTTAGTTTTATGGGATGCTTATAATTACGCTTACGTACCGTATCATTACGGCGTAAGTCATGTAAATACAGTATGGAAGAATGGGAATATCGCATATACAAGAGGTGAACAATCGTGGAGCACGGCCACTATTTAAAGAAAAATGCAAAATTTATCGATCAGGAAGTGACGAAATGGAGCGAAATGATTAAAGATTGGGAGGAAGGCGTAGAAATATTCGGTGCTGCCTTAATTGGAGCGCCCCTTTCTAAACCATCTATTAGTCATTCGGGAGCATGTTTTGCGCCAAAAACAATTCGTGCGATGTTAGATGCATATAGCACGTACGCAATTACAGAAGAACACGATATGAAAGAAAGTGTTCTTCATGATTGCGGTGATATTACGATGCATGTGACAGATATAAAAGAGAGTCATAACCGAATTGCGAAAACAGTTGGTCACTTGACGAAAGTAAATCCGAAAATGATACCAATCGTTCTTGGTGGTGATCACTCGATTAGTTTTCCGAGTATAACTGGTTTTGCAAATAGTAAAGGGAAGGTCGGTATTATTCAATTTGATGCTCATCATGATTTACGTAATTTAGATGATGGTGGTCCATCAAATGGTACACCGTTCCGTAGTTTGCTAGAAAATGATGTGATTACAGGAAAACAACTCGTTCAAATTGGGATTCGTAATTTTTCAAATGCACGAGCGTACCATGAATATGCAAAAGAGCATGGCGTGACAGTGTATACAATGAAAGATGTAAGAGAGCGAAAAATAAAAGATCTTATTTCAGAAAGTATTGAAGTATTAAGAAAACAAGATGTGACTTCTATTTATATTTCCCTTGATATGGACGTACTAGACCAAGCGTTTGCGCCAGGCTGTCCAGCAATTGGCCCTGGTGGGATGGATAGTACAACTTTACTTGATGCAATTGAATTCCTTGGTAAAGAGCCACTCGTTCAAGGGATGGATATAGTAGAAATTGATCCAACTCTTGATTTTAGGGATATGACGAGTAGAGTAGCTGCGCAAGTGATTATGAGTTTTCTTTTAGCGCGAGAAACGATTAGTAAACAGGTTAGTATATAAGCGAAGGATCGTGTGTGAAGTTTTGAAGCAACCGTTTTTGTCATTATATAAAAATACATCGCTACTTATATGTAGTGATGTGTTTTTTTGTTTTACAAGGTATATAAAATTGGAGAAAATGGGTGTAGAAATGTAACAAAATCGCGGGTTTTTTAGTGTTTCTGTACAGCTTGAATTTTTATGTGTAAATAAATTGACATAGAAAATAATTTTGTGATATTATAAAAATTTTGCTAAAAAAATAAATGTGTGTTAAGATTGAGAAGGTTACCATATATGGAGGTGGATTATTTGTTTCAAATTGGCGATAACATCGTTTATCCAATGCACGGAGCAGGTATAATTAAAGCCATAGAAGAAAAGGAAATCTCAGGAGAAAAAAGACAGTATTATGTTATAAAAATGTCGGCTAGTAATATGGAAGTAATGATTCCTATGGGGAAAATATTGAGTTCAAATATACGACCAGTTACAGATATAAAGGCATTAACAAACATAATAGATATTTTTCAGCATGGGGAATCAGATAGATTACTTACGTGGAAACAAAGGTATAAATTGAACACTGATAAAATAAAAACGGGTAAAATACAAGAAGGTGCTGAAGTTGTACGTGATTTATTACGTATGCAGAAAGAAAAAGCACTTAATGCAAGCGAAAAGAAAATGTTAGATAACGCACATGAATTTTTGATTAGTGAGCTGGGATTAATTGAAGGTATCACAGAAAATCAAATAAAAAGCTTTTGTTAAGATTCATTGTAGATAATGTATTACATCCCAAAAAAGATCTTGAATTTTTTGGGAATATAATTATAGAAAATCAATCATTTCAAAGACATTCAACTCTTTCAAACCACTTTTAGAGCATTAACCTCTTTTGTTATTACTACAATTTAATCCATTTTTATTTTTTAATTTCTTTTACGAATGTTCGAAGTTTAATTAAATAACTCGATAAAATAGTTACTTGATTTTTGCAATCCTGATTCACACTGGCACGGACGAGGAGCCGTAAGGATGAAAGAGAGGTAGGGCTTTCATTGTTTTAGGTATATAAGTTATTATTTTTAGAAGAATACTGAACCACTCCCACTTCTATTGTTAAGAGATTTTCCATATGTGAGGAGATAATAATTGTTTATTTTCTTTATTTAAAAGAGATAAAAGAATTGTTAGCCTTATATGGTCAACTAAAAAAGGTTTCCTAATTAGGAAACCTTTTTAATTTTTGTTTTTATCATTTTATTTGTTTAATATTCGAATCTTTAATGGTAAAGACGTATAAATTGACGTTACTATCTAAAAGTAAGTATGATGCGATTATAGTTAGATTTTTTTAGGGGGAAGAAAAATGACAAGTTCAAATAATAAAGCGGCAAGTATTTATGAAGGAACAAATATAAACGCTTGGGGGTCTTTTAAAAATATTGAAGAAACGAAGTTATTTCATCCGATTCAAATTGGATCTTGGTCTCTTCGTAATCGCATAGCGATGGCACCGATGACGAGATGTTTTGCAAATAATGAGACTGGGGTAGTTGGTACTGATGTAGTAGAGTATTATCAAAAACGTGCTGCTGATGGGATTGGATTAATTATTACAGAAGGAATTGTCATTAGCCCGAGAGCAAAAGGGAATCCGGGAGTACCAGGTATTTATACACAAGCGCAAATTGATTCTTGGAAACCTGTTACAGAGGCAGTACATAAAGAAGGCGGAACGATTATTGCTCAAATATGGCATGTTGGACGTATGAGTCATCACGAAATAATTGGTGGTCAAATGCCGCAAGCACCTTCTGCTATTGCTGCGGAGGGGAATGTTCCGCGTTTTCGTAAACCATTTGATACACCAGAAGCAATGACAATAGAAGAAATAAAAGAAGTTATCGGTCAATATGCACAAGCAGCAAAGAATGCGATAGAAGCTGGATTTGATGGTGTAGAAATTCACGGTGCACATGGATATTTAATTGACCAATTTACTTATGAATTTGCGAATAAGCGTACTGATAAATACGGCGGTGACTTAAAACAAAGGTTAACGTTTATGAAAGAAGTTGTTCAGGCTGTAATTGAAGCAGTTGGAGCTGATAAAACGCTTCTTCGCTTCTCTGCCTTTAAAGGTGATAATCCTACTTATATGTGGGAACATCCTGAACTTGCAATTGAAACGTTTGTAAATATGTTTAAAGAAGTTGGATTAACGATGATTCACCCTTCAACGATGAATTATACGCAAGTTATTGCTGACGGCAAGAATTTTCATCAATTAGTAAGAAAGTATTGGGATAGTACTATCGTAGGAGTAGGTAATTTGAATCCGAAAGAGGCAGAAGAAGCACTGCAAGAAGGAACAATTGATGTAGCGGCGTTCGGAAGACCATTAATCGCTAATCCAGATTTTGTTCAGCGAATTAAAAATGCTGAAAGTTTGGTTGAATATGACGCGAAAGAGCATCTTGTTACGTTAGTGTGAATAAGGATAAAAAGAGAACACATGGAGTGTTCTCTTTTTATTATGGAATTTCATATATAGGGGGAAGCGGAATGAGTGAAGCGCTACTCATTATTATTAGTATATTGCTCTTTTTGATGCTACTTTTAATTGTCTTTTTTATCATTACATTTTTTATTAAAAAACGGACGCATCATTCTATATTAAAACTGCATCCATACTTAGGTAGAATGCGCTATTTGCTCGAAAAAATAGGCCCGGAATTTCGGCAATATTGGTTTGATCATGATACTGACGGAAAGCCCTTTTCGCGCTACGATTTTCAAAGTGTTATGTTTCTAGCAAAATACCGTTCTGAAATACTTGGTTTTGGATCAAAACGAGATTTTGAGGAATCTGGCTATTATATTGCTAATACATTATTCCCCACATTAACAGATGAATTAAGTGTGAATCTCACGCAAGAACGTGAGGGGAAAAAATATATGATTCATAAAGAAGGGTTATTTTCAAGAAGAGAAAAATTGACAGCGGATACAACAAACCTTTGGTTGTATGAAGAAGATGATGCAATTATAGTCGGCGAAAATCGTAAATATCCATGGAAACTGTATGGGATGTTTGGAGCGTCAGCGACATCTTACGGTGCGATTGGAGAAAATTATATTTTATCAGCTGGTTTTGGTGCAAAAATGGCAGGTGGTTCGTGGATTAATACTGGGGAAGGGGGTGTCATTCCAGAACATTTACATACGGGTGCAAATATCATTGCCCAAATTGGTCCGGGATTATTTGGATACCGTGACGAGGACGGGGATTTTTCGATGAAGGAATTTATGGAGAAGGCGAAAGAAAGTAATATTAAAGCGTTTGAATTGAAATTTGGGCAAGGAGCAAAAATACGTGGTGGTCATTTAGAAGGACAGAAGGTAAATGAGAAAATCGCTTCCGTTCGGAAAGTACGAGAAGGAGAAACGATTAATTCGCCAAATCGTTTTTCATTTATTAGTAGTGCCGCAGAGGCTTTATATTTTATTCAAGATTTACAAGAAAACGGTGGTAAACCAGTGGGTATGAAAATTGTAATTGGTCAACAGAAGCCTTTGGAAGATTTATTAAAAGCAATGAAAGAATTAAACATCTATCCAGATTTTATTACAATCGACGGTTCAGAAGGTGGATCAGGGGCAACATATAAATCGATGGCGGATAGTATGGGGCTTCCGCTTATACCGGCACTACTTACATTTATTGATACAGCAAATCATTACGGTGTCAGGGATAAATTAAAGGTGTTTGCCTCCGGGAAATTAATCACGCCAGATAAAGTAGCGATTGCTTTAGCTATCGGTGCAGATGCCGTAAATTCAGCACGCGGATTTATGATGGCAAGTGGTTGTATTATGGCACTTCAATGTAATTCAGGGCAATGCCCATCGGGGGTTGCAACTACGAATCCACACTACCAAAAAGCATTAGATCCGTATGAGAAAAAATGGCGAGTAATGAACTATGTTATTAGTATGAGATATAGTTTGTTTTCATTAGCGGCAGCAGCAGGGGTAAAGAGCCCACGCCATTTAACGAGAGAGCATATTGTGTTTAAAGATGAGATGGGGAGAGTAGTTCCACTTTCGGAATTGTTTCCTTCCGTAATTGGGAAGTAAATATGTAGCTGAACAAAAAAAATCAAAAAAGTCATACATTTGTATGGCTTTTTTGGTTATGGGAAAAGTAGAAATTTATTACATGAATGTTCCCGCTTTTCGGTTGCTCTTTTTCAAACAAATTGTTTGATGGAGATGAGTTATCAGAATATTGTTTTTGATGAAAAAATGAAATGATATCCGCATTGACAATAAAAACTAATTAGACTATAATAAATCTCGAATTCAAGATATTTTTTGAAGGATAGTCAAAATCATAAAATCAATATTTAAAATATAATCATAAGAACTGTAGTTTTTTTGTAAAATATCTCGAATTCGAGATAATTTTTGAACTAAATGAAATGTGTTAGTTTTTTAGAGAAATACCTCAATTTTGAAAAAGATGGTATTGCGGATTGAACTTTATCATATGGACAAAATGAATAATGAATTTTAGCGAATAAACGTTTTTTGTAATGAAATAAAAAAAGGGGTGGAGAAAGTGGAAAAGAAAACGATGGGAATTCATCACATTACAGCAATCGTAGGTCACCCACAAGAAAATGTAGATTTTTATGCAGGTGTATTAGGATTGCGTTTAGTAAAACAAACAGTGAATTTTGATGATCCAGGTACGTATCATCTTTACTTTGGTAATGCAGGAGGAAAGCCTGGAACAATTATTACGTTTTTCCCATGGGCAGGTGCTCGTCAAGGTATTATTGGGGACGGTCAAGTAGGCATTACGTCTTATGTCGTACCAAAAGGCACAATGGAGTTTTGGGAAAATAGATTAGAAAAATTCGACGTACCGTATACAAAAATGACTCGGTTTGGAGAACAGTATATAGAATTTGATGATCCACATGGTTTGCATATAGAATTAGTTGAAAGAGAAGAGGGCGAATTAAATAATTGGACTTTTGGGGAAGTTACGCCAGAAGTAGCAATTAAAGGATTTGGCGGTGCTGTTCTTTTATCTGCACAACCTCAAAAAACTGCTGAATTGCTAGAGCATGTTATGGGTCTTGAGAAAGTAGGAGAAGAGGGAGAGTTTATGCGGTTCCGTTCTTCTGCTGATATTGGAAATATTATCGATTTGAGATTATCAACAATTGGACGTGGGCAAATGGGTGTTGGTACAGTTCATCATATTGCTTGGAGAGCGAATGATGATGCTGATCAATTAGACTGGAAAGAGCATGTGTCTCGCTTTGGATATGGTGTAACCCCTGTACAAGATCGAAACTATTTTAACGCAATTTATTTTAGAGAAAACGGCGAAATCTTATTTGAAATTGCAACAGACCCTCCTGGTTTTGCCCATGACGAATCTTTAGAGACGATGGGTGAGGAGTTAAAATTACCGGATCGATATGAACAACATAGAAAACAAATTGAACAGACACTCTTACCATTTGAAGTGAGAAATCTAGATTAAAGTGATTGAAAGGGGAAAAGGAATATGATGAAACATGTTTTTCAAAAAGGAAAAGATACGTCAAAACCAGTGTTGTTATTGCTTCATGGTACAGGAGGAAATGAATTAGATTTATTACCGCTTGCAGAAAGAATTGATCGGGAAGCTTCTGTATTAAGTGTTCGTGGAAATGTATTAGAAAATGGGATGCCTCGTTTCTTCCGCCGATTAGCAGAAGGTATTTTTGATGAAGAGGATCTTGTTTTCCGTACGAAGGAATTAAATGAATTTTTAAATGAAGCAGCAAAAACATATGAATTTGATAGAGATAATATCGTAGCTGTTGGGTATTCAAATGGAGCAAATATTGCGGCGAGCTTATTATTCCATTACGAAAATGCATTAAAAGGTGCAGTCCTTCATCACCCAATGGTGCCTAGAAGAGGAATAGAATTACCTAATTTAGCAGAGAAATTCGTATTTATCGCTGCTGGAACAAATGATCCAATTTGTTCACCTTCTGAGTCAGAGGAATTGAAGATGTTATTAGAAAATGTAGATGCTAATGTAACAATGCATTGGGAAAATAGAGGACATCAATTAACGATGAATGAAGTAGAGAAGGCAACAGAATGGTATGAAAAAATATTTTCACATGCATAAATAGTAGACTAAATCGAGTGTAAAATCATAAAGACTTTATACTCGATTTTTTTGTTGCAATTTAAGGGGTTAAAAGAGAATAGGAAAGTTATGTTAAAATATAAAGAAAATGTAGAATAATGGAGGGGAACTATTAGATGTCAAACTACGAAAATGAAGAAATGTTAACGGGAGGGAATGTCTCAAACGTATATCGTTCGGAAGATACTGTTCGACGAGAATTAAAGCAAGGCAGTACCAAAATTCATAAGCTATTAAATCATTTGGAAAACAAAGGTTTTAGTTATGCACCAAAGTTTTTAGGTATTGATGATAAAGATAGAGAGATATTATCATTTATTGAAGGAGAAGCTGGTAATTATCCTTTAAAAAAGTATATGTGGTCTAATGATGTTTTAAAAGAAATAGCGAAGATGCTCCGTCTTTATCATGATGCTGTGAGTGACTTCCCGTTATCAGATGATTGGAAACCGATGGATAATACTCCAAATAAAATAGAGGTTGTATGCCATAATGATTTTGCAATATACAACATTATTTTTAATAACGAAAAACCAGTAGGTATTATCGATTTTGATGTTGCTGGTCCTGGACCAAGACTTTGGGACATAGCCTATACTCTTTACACTTGTGTCCCATTAAGTAGAGTTTATTATAAGGAAACAGGTGAGGCAGTTTATTATAGTTCATTACAGCATGCAGACCGCATAAAGCAAAGAGTTAAATTGTTTTTTGAGTCCTATAAAAGTGATGGCATCGCCGAGGATTATTTGGAGATGGTACTTCTACGATTAGAAGGATTATGTAAATACATGAAAAGAAAAGCACTAGAAGGCGATATGAACTTCCAAAAGATGATAGATGAAGGGCATTTTGAGCATTATGAAAATGATATTCAGTTTATTCGTAAACATGGAAAAGAGTGGATTTAATAAAATAAATCGTATACAAAAATAAAGCTCAGAGTCATATAGGGACTTTGAGCTTTTTAGTGTAGATGTTTTCCACAATAACTGAACTACTTATAATATCTTGTAGATGTATAGTTAAGAGTTTGTTACAGGATGAGCTGTAGCAATCGGTAATTGGATATCGACAGTTGTTCCTATGTTTAATTCACTGGAAATGAATAATTTCCCGTGATGCTCTTGAATGATTTTATAGCACATCATTAAGCCAAGGCCAGTTCCTTTTTCTTTCAAGCTATAAAAAGGTTCGCCAAGACGAGCCATGCGCTCTTCAGGAATCCCACAACCTTCATCCATAATGCGTATTGAAACAAAATCATTTTCTAACGAAGTTGTTTGAATGAAAATGTTACCACCATCAGGCATCGCCTCGATTGCATTTTTTAATATGTTAATCAAAACTTGTTTTAATTGATTACTGTCACATTGAATGTCAGAAATATAATCGAAATGATCCATGATGATATGAACGCTATGCATAATTGCTGTTGGTAAAATAAAAGTTACAACTTCTTCAATTAATGTTTGTACGTTGCATGTATGAATAGATAATACTTGTGGTTTAGACATCGCCATAAATTGGCTTGTTATAGATTCCATTTGTGAAATTTCACTCAACATAACGTCCACATACCATTTGTTTTCCTCATTTATTTCTGGATGTAATAACGTTAAAAACCCTTTTAATGAAGTGAGCGGGTTTCTAATTTCATGGGCAATTCCAGCTGTCAGTTGTCCTACTACTGCAAGTTTTTCGGATTTCCGTAATAACTTTTCAGTTTCTTTTAGTTCGGTAACGTCTCTTCCCATCACTATAAGACCTTTGCGTGAGCCATCAGGATGGAAGAGTGGGACTTTTGAAATGCTTAAAACTAGGTCGAAATCATTTCTATGTATAATAAATTCCTCTCCGTGAAGAATTTGTCCTTTTTGCCATGTTAGTTCATCGATTTCTTCACAATGCAAAAAAGATTCGCGGTATGCTTCGTTATATTGAATGAGTTCATTATCTCTTTTTCCATGATAAGGAACGTTATGGAAATTGAAACAAGAAAGCGCATAGTCATTCGCTTCAAGCCAGCGTCCTTCATGATCCTTAAAAATAACAAATGCAGGCATTGAATTCATTAATGTGCGTAATCGTTTCTCACTCTCTTGTAATACTTTCTCAATTCTTTCTGATTTTTCAAGGGGTTTCATAATGGCGTATACACCTGTTAAACGGTTTTTAACAAAAATAGGAACTAATTTTGTTACGACATCTAGTAAATATCCGTCTTTATGATAAATAGAGACAATATACTCTTTTTGATTGTCAGCTGCAGCATTTTTTATGTATTGTAGCACTTGATCAGAAATATGTGCTTCTAAAATAGAAGTGATTGTTTTCCGCTCTAATTCGTTAGAAGTATAACCTAATATTCTTTCCGCAGAGGGGTTAATATGTAAAATAACTCCTTCTAAATTCAATGAAATAATACTATCAGGGTTATGTTCAAAAAGAGATGCATACATTTCTGCTAAAGAACGATTTTGTATATGGTTTCGCAAGCGCTCCGAGACGTTTGGGTGACGCTTTTTTTGAGTAGATGAATGTTTTTTACGACTCATAATATTTCCTCCGTACAACTAGCATCTAAAAAAGATGAATCTAGTACTAACTATAATATAGGTGCAATGTGTATTTCTATAAAAAATGGAAATTATATAATAAATTTTCTTTTTTATTTTTAGTGGAAGGTAAAAAAAGGTAGTAATAAGAGAATCTTATATTGCTTTATTAATATTTTCTAAGTTACATGAATGTATTTTCGTTATAACATTAGAATAGAAGAGGGGGAAGGAATATGAAAAATTATATTCAAGGAATTGATCATGTACAAGTAGCGGCGCCAGTAGGATGTGAAGAAGAAGCACGAGAATTTTATGGTAATAAAATTGGTATGGAGGAAATCCCAAAGCCAGAGGAATTAAAGAAGCGTGGTGGGTGTTGGTTTAAGTGTGGAAATCAAGAGATTCATATCGGAGTTGAGCAAAATTTTAATCCAGCTAAAAAAGCGCATCCAGCTTTTTATGTTTTGAAAATTAATGAATTTAAACAAGGGTTAATAAAGCGAGGTATTGAAGTAATAGATGATCATGCGCGACCAGATGTAATCAGATTTTACGTGTCAGATCCGTTTGGAAATCGAATTGAATTTATGGAAAATAAAAACTAGGTGGAGATCCACCTAGTTTTTTACACTTTTCTAAACAATCCTAATACTTCAACAGTCTCCGTAATATTAACGAATGCATGAGGATCAATTTCCGAAATCGTTAGTTTCATACTTGCTAATTCTTCACGTGAAACGACTGTCATAAGTACACGTTTTTTCTCGTTTGAATAAGCACCTTCACCATCAAGTAACGTAATGCCACGTACTACAGTTGAAAGAAGCTTTTTTTTCATTTCTTCCGCTTGATTTGTTACAATCATAAGTGTAACTTTACGATGTTTTGTATGAACGGCATCAATTACTTTACCAGTTACATAAATTGAAAGTAAGCTTGTAAGGGCAACATCCCAAGTGAAGAAAAATCCTGCAATGACAACAACAACTGTATTTAATGCAATAAGGAATCCACCAAGTTTAATATCTCGCTTGCGAGATAACAACATACCGATAATATCAAAGCCACCAGTTGAACCATGGCAGTTAAAGACAAGACCAATACCAGCACCGGCGATGACACCGCCAAATACAGATGATAAAAGTGGGTCTGTTGCTACGACTTTTACTGGAACATAGTATAATGCAACAGATAATACAATTACAGAAACAACCGTGTTAAAAATTACTTTTTTTCCAAGACCTATGTATCCTAAAATAAGGATAGGTAAGTTCAATACAAAGTTAATAATACCTGTGTTTACAGGGGTTACAATCCCTAAAATAATAGCAATTCCGCCAATTCCACTACTTAAAATTTTATGGGGGATAAGGAAAAGATTAAAGGCAATTGCGATAATAATAGAACCAAAAATAACACCAAGAAATCTGACCATCTCTTTCCCGTCCTTCACTAAATAATCATATTATTTCAAGATTATATATGAAATTGAAAGTTTTTGGGGAAAACAGTTTATTTTGGAAAATTAGATTAATCTAAATAGTTCGAGTGTTTGATAAATTGGGAGGGGATACAGATATGAAGATAACGACGTATCAACAGAAGAGTCCTTTAAAACAAGAGTGTGAGGATTCATTTTTTTGTAATGAAGATAAAATGATTTACGGTGTATGCGATGGAGCAACACCGTTAGTTCCATTTTGTGATGAAGAAGGACATAATGGAGCATACATCGCTTCACATTTATTTGCAAGTCATTTTACTTCGCTACGAGAGATCAATAGTTTACAAGATGAAGTTGCAAAGGCGAATGAATTATTGCAAAGCAAGATGCTAGAGTACAAGGTTGATACGAGAAAAAAAGACCATCTGTGGTGTACATGT
This sequence comes from Bacillus cereus group sp. BfR-BA-01331, assembly GCF_022663915.1. Classification (NCBI taxonomy): domain Bacteria; kingdom Bacillati; phylum Bacillota; class Bacilli; order Caryophanales; family Bacillaceae; genus Bacillus; species Bacillus cereus group sp. BfR-BA-01331. Next base: position 201,177 of record NZ_JAKUGJ010000007.1, on the reverse strand, counting down.
ATTGCAGCAGTTCAAATAGAAGGCGATAAACTTGAATATGCACAATTAGGTGATTGTATGATCGTTGCAATACTTCAGGATGGAGCGATAAGAGTATTAACGAAAGATACAGTTAAGGGAATTAGTAAACGCGCAAAAAAGAAGAGAGAAGAGGATCGTAAAAAAGGATTACCAGTCCCGGAAGAACATGTTTTTCAAGATGTTCGGGAGCAGTTGAAATACAACCGCTATCTTGCGAATGTGCCAAACGGTTACGCAGTTGCAAATGGGATGAAAGAAGCAATGACTTATTTACAACATGGGGAATTACATGTAGCTGATGTAAGTGGGATCTTTATTTGTTCGGACGGATTGTTCCATCCGGAGTGGTCGTTAGAACAAATTGTGATATATATAAGAAAGAATAGTATAAAAGAATATGTAGCAATCATTGAAAGGCTAGAAGGAGAAAATAGAATAAGACCAGATGATAAAACAATTATTATAATTGATTTTTAAGGGGAGGAAGTTCAAATGGAAATTAAATGTGTAAATTTAACATTTCAAGATGAATTAGTTCCTTTAGAGAAAGTAAATAAACTGATTGTCCACCATACGTCAGAAGATGGATGGGATGTGTATAAAACTCACGAATTTCATCAAAAGGTAAGAGGATGGAGCGGGATTGGTTACAATTATTTTATTGAAGAAGATGGAACTGTAGTCGAAGGGCGAGGTTTACATATTGGAGCACATGCGAAAGATAATAATAGTGACACAATTGGAATATGTATGACGGGAAATTTTGATAAATATGATCCAACTACTGCACAAATGAATTCATTATATTCTTTATGTAAAATGTTTGTGAAGCAGTTTGCCATAGAGAAAGGAAATATACTCGGCCATAGGGAGTTAGAAGGGGTTACAAAAACTTGTCCAGGAAATCGATTTTCTATGGTAGAGTTAAGAAAAGTATTATCTTAAATATAGAGGAGTAACGAATGATGATGAACATAAAAATAACGAATGATAAAAAAGAAGAGCTTGTAGCACAAATTCAGCAATTTTTCGTTGAAGAAGATTTAGATGAAATTGGACGTTTCCAAGCAGAACGTTTAATAGAAGAAATGATAAAGTTAGTAGGGCCATTTGCATACAATCAAGCAATTGGAGATGCAAGAAAACTTGTAAGTGAGAAATTAACGAATATTGAAGAAGATTTATATGTGTTAGAGAAGAATGAAGGGAAATAAAAAAAGACTAGAAATTCTAGTCTTTTTTTATTTGATTAGCAGAAAAAAACATGGAGAAAACACGGAAAGGACATTGGAAATACATCTTTTATTTTTAGAATATTCTTAGTTTTAAAATACTTTAGAAAGGAAGATTGTAATGAGATTAACTCCAAGAGAAATTGATAAACTGCTGGTAGTTGTTGCGGCTGATTTAGCGTATCGACGAAAGGAGAGAGGGCTTAAGTTAAACTATCCGGAAAGTATCGCTATTATTACGTATGAAATTTTGGAAGGAGCAAGAGATGGTAAAAATGTAGCGGAATTAATGGAGCTTGGAAAAAATATTTTAAGTGCTGAAGATGTTATGGATGGTATTGCAGACATGATATCAGATATTCAAGTTGAGGCAACTTTTCCTGATGGAACAAAATTAGTAACTATTCATCAACCAATTCATTAAAGGAAGTGAATGTTATGATTCCAGGGCAATATATCCTTGCGAAAGAAGACATAGTATGTAATGGAAATAAAAAAGCAACGAAAGTTAAGGTGTTAAATCAGGGAGATAGGCCGATTCAAATTGGATCTCATTACCACTTTTATGAAGTGAATGAGGCGTTAAAGTTCAATCGTAGTGTAGCAATTGGACAACATTTAAATATTCCAGCGGGTACAGCGGTAAGATTCGAGCCTGGGGATGAAAAAACGATTGAATTAGTTCCATACTCAGGGAAGCAAGAAGTATATGGATTTAAAAATAAAGTGGATGGCGATATTCAATCTTACAAAAAAAGAGGGAGATAGCATGAGTTTTAAGATGTCACGTAAACAATATGCTGATTTATATGGTCCAACTACAGGAGATTCTATTCGTTTAGCGGATACACAATTATTCGCACATATTGATCGAAATTACACGGTATATGGTGATGAAGCTGTCTTTGGTGGAGGAAAATCAATTAGGGATGGTATGGGACAAAATTCGCAACTTACAAGGGAACAAGGTGTTGTGGATGTTGTTATTACGAATGCAATTATTATTGATTATACAGGAGTATATAAAGCGGATATTGGTATAAAAGATGGAAAGATTTCAGCAATTGGTAAGAGTGGTAATCCTTCAGTTATGGATAATATTGATATCATCATTGGAACATCAACGGAAGTAATTTCTGGTGAACGAAAAATCGTTACAGCTGGAGGTATTGATACACACGTGCATTTCATATCCCCACAACAAATTGATACAGCATTAGCTTCAGGTATAACAACTTTAATTGGGGGAGGAACAGGACCGGCAGAGGGTACTAAGGCAACTACAATAACGCCTGGATCTTGGAATTTAAGAAAAATGCTAGAGGCAGCAGAAGCTTTTCCTATAAATCTTGGGTTTTTAGGGAAAGGAAATAGTTCAAGTTTACCTGCCCTGGAAGAACAAATATTTGCAGGAGCTATTGGATTAAAAATTCATGAAGATTGGGGAGCGACTTCTTCAGCAATTAATCACTCGTTACAGATTGCTGATAAATATGATATTCAAGTTGCTATTCATACTGATACGTTAAATGAATGTGGTTTTGTGGAAGAAACGATAAAGGCTATTGATAATCGTGTTATTCATACGTACCACACTGAAGGGGCTGGTGGTGGGCATGCACCAGATATTATAAAGATTGCTGCACTGAATAATATTTTACCTTCTTCAACGAACCCGACCTTGCCATATACAGTGAATACGTTGGATGAACATTTAGATATGCTCATGGTATGTCATCATTTAAAAGCAAATATTCCAGAAGATGTAATGTTTGCGGATTCAAGGATTCGAAAAGAAACAATTGCGGCAGAGGATATTTTGCAAGATTTAGGGGTTTTCAGCATGATTAGCTCTGACTCGCAGGCGATGGGAAGGGTTGGAGAGGTTATTATTCGCAATTGGCAAACCGCCGATAAAATGAAAAAGCAGATTGGTAGTTTAGAGGGAGATAAAGAGTATAACGATAATAATAGAATTCAACGCTATATAGCTAAGTATACAATTAATCCAGCTATTACACATGGGATTTCAGAATATGTCGGCTCTATTGAAGCTGGGAAATATGCAGACCTTGTAATATGGGATCCACAATTTTTCGGTGTTAAGCCAGATATGGTTTTGAAAAACGGGATGGTAGTGATGGCATTAATGGGAGACGAGAATGCTTCGATCCCCACACCACAACCATATTATGAAAAAAAGATGTTTGGTGCATATGGAAAAGCGGTACAGTCAAGTTCGATTACATTCGTATCTAAAGTAGCTTATGAGAATAATATTAAAGAAAAATTAGGTTTAAATAAAGTTGTATTACCTGTTAGAAATACGAGAGAGATTTCTAAGCAAGATATGAAGCTGAATAATGCAACACCAGAAATTGAAGTAGATCCGCAGACATATGAAGTTAAAGTTGATGGACAAGTTATTACGTGTGAAGCAGTAGATGTATTACCTATGGCTCAAAGATATTTTTTATTTTGATATAACGGAGGAGATAAAATGATTATTGAAAAAATTAATAACAACGTATGCAATATGAATGATTTTGCAAATACAAAAAAGCATCTTGATAGAATATTGATTTCTAGTGAGCTTTTACTAAAGAGGGTTCAGAAATTATATTCAGAATCTGGTTTTGAAATTGGGGTGTCTTTAGATAATGGAGAAACATTAAAGAACGGTGATATTTTATATGAAGATGAACATCGTATTGTATATATTGAAGTGTTACCAGAAGAGGTAATTGTAATTACTCCAACGTCAATAAAAGAAATGGGAATTATTGCGCATAACTTAGGAAATAGACATTTGCCAGCACAATTCGATGAAGGGTGTATGATTTTGGCGAACGACTACTTAGTAGAAGATTTACTCAAAAAGGAAGGTGTTCCTTATCAAAAAGAAAATAGAGTATTACCCAAACCGTTCAAGCATGCTTCACACAAACATATTTAACCTACTTAACCTACTCCAAATTAGTGATTCGAACTTCCCAACAGGAAGTTTTAGTCACTCTTTTGGATTAGAAACATTTATTCAAGAGGGACAAGTTACAAATAAAGGAGAATTTTTCAAATGGATTAATCGATATGTAAAAGTGCAATTAACACACACGGACGGCTTAATTTGCAAATATACTTACGAAGCCACTAAGAATAATGATGGAAAACAAATTACATTTTTAGATGATTTAATAACAGCACAAACATTGCCTTTTGAATGTAGAAGAGCAAATAGAATGATTAGTAAAAGTACTTCTAAACTATTGTGTGAACTGTTCTCATTTGCAAATTTAAATATATACAAAGAAGATGTTATGGGTAATAAATTAGAAGGTCATCCGAGTATCGTATACGGAATATTAGGGGCGGAATTGAAAATGACAGTAGAAGAAACGCTCTTAGTTTTCTTATATTCAAGTGTTGGAAGCATAATTCAAAATGGTGTGAGAGCCATTCCTCTTGGACAAACAGATGGTCAAAAACTATTACAAGAATGCCATGAATTGATCTGTGAATCTATTGATAGAATTCAAATACTTTCATTAGATAATTTTGGATTGAATGATCCTGAATTCGAAATAAATCAAATGCAACATGAAGATGTAAATGTAAGAGTCTTCATGTCATAGGGAGGAAAAATAAAATGATAAAACCTATTAAAATTGGTATTGGTGGCCCCGTAGGTGCTGGGAAAACAATGTTAGTTGAAAAGTTAACAAAATATTTAAATACAGATTATGAAATTGCAGCAATTACAAACGATATTTATACGAAAGAAGATGCAAAGATTTTATTGAAAACGGGTGTTTTACCAGAAGATAGAATTATTGGTGTAGAGACAGGAGGGTGTCCACATACAGCAATTCGAGAGGATGCTTCTATGAATTTTGAAGCAATTGAAGAGCTCATGATTAGACATAGTAATTTAGATATTATTTTTATTGAAAGTGGGGGTGATAATTTAGCTGCCACATTTAGTCCAGAGCTAGTGGATTTTTCAATTTATATTATTGATGTAGCACAAGGAGAAAAGATTCCTCGTAAAGGTGGACAAGGAATGATCAAATCTGATGTATTTGTGATTAATAAAACGGATTTGGCACCTTATGTAGGGGCTGATCTTGGAGTTATGGAGCAGGATACGAAAAATTACCGACATAATAAACCATATTTTTTTACAAATTTGAAGGATGAGGAAGGCTTACAGGGATTAATAAATTGGATGCGACAAAACATCATGTTAGAAGGATTGAAGAAATGAAAGCCCCTACAGGTGTCTTAAACATTGATGTGATGGAAAAGAGACATAAAACGGTACCTATTAAGGTTTATCATAAAGATGCCTTAAAAGTAACGCAGCCAATATATTTGGATGATTATGGTAGAGCATATTACTATATCATGAATTCTGGTGGAGGTTATTTAAAAGGAGACTTCTATTCTATAAATATAAATGTTCATGAAGATGCGAAAACATATATAACAAGCCAATCAGCAACGAAAATTTACAAGACTCCAAATAGTTATGCTTTGCAAGAATTGAATGTTTATATTGGTGAAAATGCTGTTATGGAGTATTTACCAGATCCGTTGATTATGTACAAGGATGCAGCATATAAGCAAAAAACAAATATATATATGCAAAATAATTCTACATTGATTTTATGCGATTCAGTTACGCCTGGTTGGTCTCCAAATATGGAGAAGTTCACATACCAGTATTTTGATTCGCTAACAAAAATATATATGGAAAACAAACTTGTAGTTTACGATCATCTATTGTTAAACCCTTTCAAAGAGCCGCTAGATCAAATGGGAATATTAAATCAATATTCCCATTATGGTACTTTCATGGTTATTAATGAGAACATTACAAATGATTTAATTGCAGCATTGAAAACTTCGCTTTCTAACACTAACAATATGAAGATTGGAATATCTTCTATGCCATGTAAAGGCTTTGTCATACGCATACTTAGTCATAATACAGAGGATATGGAGTCTATATTTTTTCAGTGTCATCGTTTTGTTAGAAAGAATTGTCTGCATGAAGAATTAACATCCTATCGAAAATATTAAGTAGGAGAAGGGGATACTATGACTAATGTGGGATTATTATTTGTCGGTGCAGTTCTATTTATGAATGCACTAGCAGCTTTTAAACTCATTGATAGCAAAAGTGTAGGGTACTTCAATTTATTTGTAGGGGCATTACAAACTTTGACACCACTATATTTATTATTTACAGGAAGTCAATCTAATGAGTGGACTATCCTATCTAATGGAACTATTTTTTTATTTGGTTTTACTTATTTATATGTTGGCCTTACGAATATATTAGAACTTGATTCTTCAGGTGTAGGCTACTATTCTCTTTGGGTTGCTATTATTGCAACGGTTATGGGAATAGCGAATCAATTACATGAGAGTGGAAGTCTACAAAGTACAATAATTTGGTTCTTTTGGGCGTTCCTTTGGTTTTTATTTTTCTTGCAAGATGGGTTGAAAAAGAAGATTCATATTTATGTAGGGATTGTTTGCTTCATTGAATCCTGGATTACTGCAACGATACCAGCCCTGTTAACACTTACAAATCATACAGGCATGTTAAATGATTTTGTAATTATTTTAGTGACTATTATAACGATTGTAGTTTTTATTATGGCACTTTTCTTTTTCAAGAGTATTCAATCTAAAGTAGAAAGGGTTAGTAACTATGTGGAAAAGTGAACTGAAAAAAGCAACTAATTTTTTTGTTATTATTATATTTCTTCATGTGCTTGGAATTCTCTTATTATTACCTGCACTGTATAAAGGCAATAGCATAATTGGAATGGCTATTATTGCATATTCTTTAGGATTGCGTCATGCGTTTGATAGTGATCATATTGTCGCAATTGATAATACTGTTCGGAAATTAATTGAAAAAGGTAAAAACTCACAGGGGGTGGGGTTTTACTTCTCATTAGGACACTCTACTGTAGTATTTGTGATGATCGTATTAATTGCTTTAATTGGAAAAACAGCAAAACATGGAATGGAGAGTTTTTCTACTATAGGCGGTATTATCGGCACAATTGTTTCTAGTACATTTCTTATTATTATTGGGCTTACCAATCTGTTGTACCTTATTAAAGTGTTACGAAGCCAAGAGGATAAGCAACCAGAAAACTTAGGATTTATATATCGTTTCACGCAGCGCTTATTTAGGTTTATTGATAGTCAAAAGCAATTGTATATGATCGGTTTTTTATTTGGGCTTGGTTTTGATACAGCAAGTGAAATCGGATTAATTGCTCTTTCTACAGTAACTGCAACAAGTCAATCTATCCCGCTTGTAAGTATATTTGCTTTTCCCATTTTGTTTGCTGCAGGAATGTCGTTGATGGATACATTAGATAGTACATTCATGAATACGAATTATAAGTGGGCAATGGAAAATAGTCGAATTAGAAATTCATATAACGTATTAATTACCTCAATATCTGTTATAACGGCTTTTTTAATAGGGGGTTATCAACTATTATCTTTACTTATTGAAAGCTATAATTTACAGGGACCGTTTTGGAATCTCATTCAGGTAGTTAATTTTGATTATTTGGGTATATGTCTTGTTGTATTCTTTATTATTTCTCTTATTGTTTTTGCTGTATGGAATAGAAATGCATTTAAAGAACCACTTACAAAGAGTATAGAGAAATAAAAATATACCGTGTAATATTTAGTTAATTATGTATATAAACTGAAATGAAAAACACGCTAGATGAAAATGCATCTAACGTGTTTTTTATTATTTATGTTCCTTATATTCATGTGCTTTTTCTTTTATATTACCAACCGTATCTTTAGCAGTGCCTTTCACCTTATCCCATTTTCCCTCGGCTTGTAATTTTTTATTGTCAGTTACTTTCCCGACAACTTCCTTTACTTCACCCTTTACCTTATCAATGGCACCTTCTACTTTTTCTTTTAAACCATGATCATGTTTAGTCATACATTTCTCCTCCTTGTAGTTTGAGTAGAATTCTCTTTTCATATTGCAAGTTGAATGATGTATCTAGTAATAGCGTAACAAATTTAGTTTGAATATTCAAATGAGTAACAGGATAGAAAGGTAATTGTCATAAAATGTATACATTCGTAATGGAAAGAAAAAGAAAGTTAATTATATGTCTTTCGCAGTCCATATTGATTTTGTATAAGCAATTTTCATATGGGTACGTTCCATATTATTTTGACTGCCGCTACCGAATCTTGCTTGTCCAACTATTAAATTACAATTGGATTCAAGAGCGGTCTCAATTCGTTTTTGAATTAATACGGTATGACACCCTTTACGTTGAAATTCTGGCAAAGTAGCAGAAGCAGCTAATGAAGCAACACCTTTATTTATATAAAGTACCCCTATACTAGCAGGAGTGTTTTGAACTTCGGCTATGAAAAAATGCCATCCTGGTTTATTGTAAAGAATTTCATTATTTTGATGAACACCATTTTTTGTAAAGGACGGCATATTAAATCCACGTATATAAATATCTGCAAAAGTATGAAACTCATTTTCTTTCAGTTTGCGTACTGAAATGTTAGAAGGGGGAAGCGGAAAATCTTGTCCCGGTATGCTATATAAAGTGGTATGGAAGCTCGATTGGTAAAAGCCTTGTTGAGATAAGTATTGAAATAGTTCAGTTGTACCTTGAGCCGGTGTAATTTCAAAACGGCAAGGGATTTGTAGTGATTGATAATAAGCGATGATTTCATCTATCTCATCTGTATTTGTAAATGTAATGCCTTTTACCGTATTAAAAGCAGGACCAGCAATTATTTTTGATGAAAAGGCAGTGGCACTCCCGAACTTTTTCATTTGTACTTGCATTGGATTTCCGCTTATTTCTTGTAGTGCCTCTAATCTAGAAGAAAGCATATGTATTTCTGCGTTCTCGATTTCTTGTGCTGTATTGACTGTCATAATTGTACTCATACGATTCCTCCGTCAATAAATATATTTCATAGTACATATACGATGTTTGTTCTGAGATTCCTGTTGAAATGTAAGAGAATAAGAAGATTTTTGGAAGGGAAATGGAAGCGAACTGTCGAAGGGAGTGGAAACAGATTAAAGGTGGTGCTCTCATGAAACAGAAAGACGTGCAGACATGCTCTCATTGCGGTTCTCAAAACATAGGAGAAGGTGAGTTTATCGGTTATGCACAAATACGGAAAAAGGAAACGATGTTCACATCTTCACCAGTGGATGCTTATATTTGTACAGATTGCGGGAATATCCTTTCATTAAAGGTACGGAATTATGAAAGGTTTAAGCAGAAGCCGCTATGATTGTTGAGAAGTGGTCATATCCAGCGTTGTATACGAAACGTCTTATATTAAGGGGAATTAATATGAGTGATATTTTACATATATATGAGTATGCCTCAGATAAAGAAATGTCAACGTATACAGTATGGGATGCTCATCAATCGTTACATGACACACAAAAATATATAGAAGAAATTGTGAGTCAATATGAGAAAGAAAAAGTAGCTCCCCTTGGAATTGTATTAAGAGAGGAACAAAAACTCATAGGGACTTGTGGATTTATAAAATATGATGTAACTGAACATAAAGCGGAAATTGCATACGCCTTATCACGAAAATATTGGGGTAGAGGATTAGCTACCGAGGCGGCTTCAGCTTTTTTTAGCTATGGTTTTAATGAGTTACGTCTTAATAGTATTGAAGCAGGATGTAATTCAGAAAATGAAGCATCTGAAAAATTAATGAAACGTTTGAATATGGAATACGATTGTACAATTCAAAAGGATCTGTTCATTAAAGGTAAGTATCGTGATACGAAGAGGTATTGTATATCTAGGAAAAGATATATGAATCAATGAAATATTTTATATTGAAAACTCCTTTAATTGAATAAGGGGGTTTTTGTTTTATATATAACGATAATTACCTTTAATTGTTATAATTGGTTATTGAGGAATATTGTTTTTCTTAATACCACAATCATAGAAGAAAACTAGCTAAATCGTATAGAAAACCGCTATATAACACAATCGCAACCGTAAGTTGACAAAGTGCAACCGCAGGAAGATAGAGATAGGGGCAATGTTTGCATACAATTTAGTTAAGAAAACAAAGGGGGACACACATATGGGATTTGGTGAAAAGCTTTTTAAATTAAGAAAGGAAAAGGGCCTTTCTCAAGAAGCATTAGCTGAGAAATTAAACACAACAAGGCAAGCAGTTAGTAAATGGGAAAACGGTCAAGGATTTCCTGAAACTGAAAAGTTAATAATGATTGGAAATGTATTTGAAGTATCTCTTGATTACTTATTAAAAGAAACTGCTGAACAAATTAATGAAACTGAACATGGTTATTATGTAAGTACGGAAATGGCAGAAGGGTATATAGTGTACGGACAAAAGATTTCAAAATATATCGCGTTAGGGTTTAGTTTGCTTATTTTATCTACAATACCGTATTTATTATTCAAAGAAGATGTAACAATGTCGACATTTCTTGTCATTATTATTGCTGTCCTTGGAATTGGAGCAATGATGGTACCTGCAACGATAGAAGAGAGTCGATACAATGTATTAAAAAAAGAAGAATTACTATTTGATCAAAACTTTTTAAAAGAATTGACAAAAAGATATGAAGTAATTAAGAAGAGGTATGCTGCAGTGATGATTGTTGGATTTTGTTTTATTGCAGCAGGAGCGATACCATTTTTATTTGAGAAAAAGCATATCACTTCAGGCGAATTAGTGCAGTATTATCCGTACTGTGTTGTACTTATTGCTATTGGAGTCTATCTTTTTGTTCGTGTTGTAGGAGTGTGGGAGATGTATCGGATTTTAGTAGAAAATAAAGAATATAGTAATCGTGTCATTTTTAAATTAAAAAAGAAAGTAAGAAAAAAGGTAGATAGTTTTTAAATAGGAGAGAACCATGTTTTGTATCGTATGTATTCAAAACATGGTTTTTATTTATTAGAATTATTTCCAAAGAAATAATTCAGAAAATACAGAAAAATATCGTAATTTTTTGTAGAAGTCTGTTATAATATACAGAAATGAAAACGCTTTAAAGGGAGGATGTAAACAATATGATGATGAATGTACCTCTAACAATTAGTTCTATGATGGAAAGGGCAGAAAAACTATTCCCGAAGAAAGAAATCATTTCACGGACGCATGATACAGTTACGACCTTAACGTATAAGCAGCTAGGGGAAAGGACAAGAAGACTTTCCAGTGCGTTAACAAAGCTTGGGATTAAAGAAGGCGAGCGCATAGGAACGTTAGCGTGGAATCATCATCGACATGTAGAAGCATATTTTGCTATTCCAGGTGTTGCTTCCGTTTTACACACAATTAATATTCGTTTATCTCCTCAACATATTTCATACATTATTCAGCACGCAGAAGATCGCATTTTACTCATTGATGAAGATCTCGTACCACTTGTTGAAAATATTCAATCGCAATTATCAACTGTACAAGCCTACATTATTATGACTGATAAAGACGAACTTCCCAAAACTACACTGGAGCCTGTATATCATTATGAAAAGCTATTAGAAGAAGGCGATCCCAATTTCCAATTTGTAAAAGATATTGATGAAAATACACCTGCTGGTATGTGTTATACGTCAGCGACTACAGGGAATCCAAAAGGCGTTGTTTATACGCATCGTAGTACGGTTTTGCATTGTATGGCACTCGGTTTAGCCGATACAGCTGCTTTATCGGAAAGTGATGCGGCTATGGCAATTGTACCAATGTTCCACGTGAATGCTTGGGGGCTTCCTTTTGCAGCTACTTGGTTTGGAACTAAACAAGTTCTGCCAGGACCAATGTTTACTCCGAAAATTTTATTAGAGATGATTCAAGCTGAAAAAGTAACGATAGCAGCAGGTGTGCCGACAATTTGGCTCGGTGTATTACAAGAGTTAGAAAATAATAGTTACGATTTATCTAGTATAACGAGAATATTATGCGGTGGTGCTGCTGCACCGAAAAGCGTTATTAAAGCATTTGAGCAAAAATATAATGTTCCTTTCGTACATGCATATGGTATGACTGAAACAAGCCCGCTCGTAACACTTGCACGTTTAAAAAGTTATGAAACAGAATTATCATATGAAGAGCAATTAGAAATCCGCTCAAAACAAGGATATCTTGTCCCTGGTGTAGAGATGAAAGTAGTAGGTACAAACGGTGAAGTGAAGTGGGATGGTACTGAGATGGGAGAGTTATGTTTACGAGCACCTTGGATCGCTGAAAGCTATTATAACGATGATCGTACTGTCGAAGGATTCCGAGACGGTTGGTTATATACTGGTGATGTTGTTACAGTTGATGAGGAAGGCTGCGTGAAAATTGTTGATCGTACGAAAGATGTTATTAAAAGCGGAGGAGAATGGATTTCTTCAGTGGATCTTGAAAATGCTTTAATGGCACATGATGCTATATTTGAAGCGGCTGTCGTTGCAATTCCACACCCGCAGTGGCAAGAGCGTCCAGTTGCCTGCGTTGTACAAAAGAAAAATAGTACTGTTACAAAAGAAGAACTATATGAATTTTTAAAACCACAGTTTGCGAAGTGGTGGTTACCAGACGATATTGTATTTATGGAAGAAATACCGAAAACATCTGTTGGGAAGTTTTTAAAACAGGCACTTCGAAAAGAACTTGAGCATTTGCATAAAGAGAAATAACCGAACTTTTATTTGTAAACTTATTTTTAGTTACGGTTGACAAATGTCGAAGGGAAAGATAATATAACTCCTATAATATGTTATCTAAAATCTAATTTAAGTTTACAAATAGGAGAAGCAAATATGAATACAAAAAACTTAGTTTTCGTCGCTTTATTTAGTTCTATTATGGGAGTGTTAGGGTTAATACCTCCAATTGCTCTTGCTATTACACCAGTTCCAATTACATTACAATCACTCGGTGTTATGCTTGCTGGTGGGTTGTTAGGCTCACGTCTCGGTGCGTTAAGTCAGCTTATTTTCTTACTTATAGTTGGAGTGGGAGCACCATTACTTGCTGGTGGACGCGGGGGGCCAGGTGTATTTGTTGGACCAAGTGCAGGATATTTACTTGGTTATATCGTTGGAGCGTTTGTCATTGGATATTTAATTGAGCGTTTACGTGAAGTTTCTATTATAAAAGTACTATGCATTAATATAATTGGTGGTATTTTCGTAGTTTATGTATTTGGTATTACTGTACAAGCTTTCTTAATGGGGGTTTCCGTATGGGAAACGATGAAAGTAAGTGCTGTGTTCTTACCGGGGGATTGCATAAAAGCAATTATAGCAGCGATTCTTGTGACAAGATTACATCGCTCATTGAAACATATTATTACGCCTGCTCTAAAGAGTGGGAAATATACAAATGCGAGATAAGAAAGAGAAGAAACACGTTCATTGCGTGTTTCTTTTTATTATTTTGTAGAGAAAGGACATCTCATATGGGAATTACGAAAGAATATAAAAAACATGCCTCTTTACAACCAAATAAAATAGCGCTAAAGGAAAATGATCGAGTTTTAACATATAAAGAATGGTTTGAGTCAGTTTGTAAAGTAGCAAACTGGTTGAATGAAAAAGAATCGCAGAATAAAACGATAGCAATTTTATTAGAGAATAGTATGGGATTTTTACAAATATTTGCAGGTTCCGCAATGGCTGGATGGGTTTGTGTGCCGCTAGATATAAAATGGAAACGAGATGAACTTAAAGAAAGAATAGCGATTAGTAGACCGGATATTATTGTGGCGGAGCAGTATAGGCTTAGTGATATATCGTGCGAAGAAGGAAGGATTATTGAGATTGAAGAATGGAAAGAAATGATTGAGAACTATCTTCCTGCATATCATTCTGTAGAAAATGTACAAAACGCTCCTTTTTATATGGGATTTACATCAGGATCGACTGGAAAAGCAAAAGCGTTTTTACGTGCTCAACAGTCGTGGGTACATAGTTTTGATTGTAATGTACATGATTTTTATATGAAAAAGGAAGATTCTATTTTAATAGCTGGGACGCTTGTTCATTCTCTTTTCTTATACGGGGCAATAAGTGCATTATTTCTAGGACAAACGGTACACATAATGAGAAAGTTTGTACCAGTTCAAGTGCTATCTAGTATAAAGATAGAGAATATTTCTGTAATGTATACAGTTCCTACAATGCTTGAGTCTTTGTATAAAGAAAATAAAGTAATTGAAAGTGAAATGAAAATTATTTCGTCAGGAGCGAAATGGGAAGTTGAAGCAAAAGAGAAGATGAAGAATGTGCTTCCTTATGCAAAAAGATATGAGTTTTATGGTGCGTCTGAGCTAAGCTTTGTAACGGCATTGGTTGATGAAGAGAGTGAAAGAAAACCGAATTCAGTAGGGAAACCTTGTCATAATGTACAAGTTCGAATATGTAATGAAGCAGGAGAAGAAGTACAGACAGGTGAGGTAGGAACTGTGTATGTGAAAAGTGATCAGTTTTTTATGGGCTATGTATCGGATGGAGCTATAATCCCGCAATTGTCCGAAGGTGGCTGGATGACAGTGCAGGATGTGGGCTACCAAGATGAAGAAGGCTTTATATATATTGTTGGTAGAGAGAAGAATATGATTTTATTTGGAGGAATCAATATTTACCCAGAAGAGATAGAAAGTGTGTTATATACGCATCCAGCTGTTGAAGAAATAGTTGTGGTTGGTGTAGAAGATAGTTACTGGGGTGAAAAGCCTGTCGCTATCGTAAAAGGAAGTGCTACAAAGCAACAATTAAAGAGTTTTTGCTTACAACGATTATCATCTTTTAAAATACCGAAAGAATGGTACTTTGTTGATGAAATACCTTATACAAATAGCGGGAAAATAGCTCGCAATGCAGCAAAAAGTATGATTGAAAACCGGGAGAAGATATATGAATAGGGCGGTTATTGTAGAAGCGAAGAGAACACCTATTGGTAAAAAAAATGGGATGTTGAAAGATTATGAAGTTCAGCAATTAGCAGCAACACTTCTTACGTTTTTAAGTAAAGGAATTGAGAGAGAAATAGACGATGTTATATTAGGGAATGTTGTTGGACCGGGAGGTAATGTTGCAAGATTATCTGCTTTAGAAGCTGGGCTTGGTTATCATATTCCTGGTGTAACGATTGACCGGCAATGCGGCGCTGGATTGGAAGCAATTCGTACTGCGTGTCATTTTATTCAAGGGGATGCAGGTAATTGTTATATTGCTGGGGGCGTAGAGAGTACAAGTACGTCACCTTTTCAAAATAGAGCGCGGTTTTCGCCTGAAACAATTGGGGATCCTGATATGGGAGTGGCAGCTGAGTATGTTGCAGAGCAATATAACATAACAAAAGAGATGCAAGATGAATATGCTTGTCTTAGCTATAAAAGAACGCTGCAAGCATTAGAAAAAGGATATATACAAGAAGAGATATTACCTCATTATTTTAATGGATTATTAGATGAATCTATAAAGCGAGAAATGAATTATGAAAGAATGATTAAGAGAACGAAACCTGTATTTTTACAAAATGGAACGGTAACAGCAGGGAATTCGTGTGGTGTAAATGACGGGGCATGTGCTGTTCTTGTAATGGAAGAGGGGCAAGCTCGGAAATTAGGGTACAAGCCAGTTCTTCGTTTCGTTCATAGTGCTGTAGTTGGAGTTGACCCAAATCTTCCAGGAACTGGTCCGATATTTGCCGTACAAAAACTACTTAGAGAAATGAATTTAGTAATAGAAGATATTGATTGTATTGAGATGAATGAAGCGTTCGCCGCTAAAGTTGTTGCATGTGCGCAAACGTTACAAATTCCGTATGAAAAGTTAAATGTAAATGGTGGTGCAATAGCACTTGGTCATCCGTACGGTGCGTCTGGAGCTATGCTTGTAACGCGCTTGTTTTATCAGGCTAAAAGAGAGTATATGAAATATGGAATTGCTACATTAGGAATTGGGGGAGGGATAGGGCTTGCTCTATTATTTGAGAAAGTAGAAAACTAGCAAGATAACTAGTTTTCTACTTTTTCAGGAATATAGACGTTGTTACCAGGTTTTGCTTTTATTTTGTTCCAAGCAGCGATAGCATCTGTTTTTGATTTTCCTTTGTTGTATGGGTCTTCGAAAAAAGCGCGAGTAAAACGATTGTATTCAAACTGTGTACCGATAGTTGTTTTATAGGATGGTTCTTTTTTACGTTCGTTTTCTTCGTACCAAAACGTTATCGCGTCTTCATACGTTTTTCCGGTATTCTTTTTAAAAAATTTTTGAAGGGCTACTGTAAAGCGGAAGTTTGCTCCAATTTTTTCTTTGAAAAAAGCACGCACATCTTCACTACAGCGGTGATTTTCAGTAATAATTGTTTGAAGAGAAAGATCTTTATAAGAGAGGGAAGCTTTACTTACCTTTTGATGAGAACAGTTTTTTAATATTTTACCTGTAGTTAAATAGTGTGAGATACGCTCGGTTATTTCGATTTTAGAGCCACTAGCTGGTAAATCATGCTCACGACAAAATGTTTGCAGTTCTGTTTTTAACCAATAATAGTTTTGGAAATCTTCAAGGGATATAGGCTTTGTTAAAGGTGGGCGCATGCATATAACAACTTCTTTCTTCCATAATTTCCTTTAATTATAAAACGTATGTTCTTTTTGTGGAAGGATTAATTTATAAATTTAATAGGAAGAGGAGATTACATATGGAAAATGTAATGCAAGTTCGTGTTACTGGGATTTTAATTGAAGGTGAAAAGGTATTGCTAGTAAAACAAAAAGTTGTGAATCGGAATTGGTCTTTACCTGGGGGAAGAGTAGAGAACGGTGAAACGTTAGAAGAAGCGATGATTCGAGAAATGAGAGAAGAAACCGGATTAGAAGTTAAGATTAAGAGACTACTCTATGTTTGTGATAAACCAGATGCTACCCCATCTTTATTGCATATTACATTTCTGCTTGAAAGGATTGCAGGTGAAATCAAGCTTCCGTCTAATGAATTTGATCTTAATCCAATTCATGATGTACAAATGGTAGCGATAGAAGAATTGAGTAGATATGGTTTTTCTGAGAAGTTCATTAAACTTGCATCTGAAAAGTTCTTGAACGCAGGAAGTTATCAAGGATTAAAACAAAATATTGGTTTGTAAACATAAGAGGAGGCTGTTACTTTAGAACAGCCTCCTCTTACTCTATAAGTTGTGTTTATTCTCGTATTTTGTTGGAAAATCGATATTTCTTATAGAATCGTTGATATATTTTGATTTATGATAGATATATTTGAAAAATCGTTAATATAATTTCATTTACTGTATTACTATGTATGAAGCAAAGCAGCAAAGAGGATATCATCCAGTTCAATGACATCCCATTCATAAAATAATTTACACTGCTGACTGTAAAGAAGAAACAAGTTGATTTAAAAACTCGTTCCCAGTCATAACCGCTTTTCCTCCGCCGCGAGCACTCTTTTTATTTCCTCCGCCTTTTCCTTCAATAGAAGGGAGGGCATCTTTTAAAAGTGTATTCATATCGAGTGTCACTGCTTTACCACAAGCAAGAATACATTGTAATTTCCCCTCATTTTCAATAACGAAATATGTAATTGCGTGTTCTTGTTGTTCTGTAATAATAGCAGACAGTTTTGCAATTTCTTGCATAGGGCGGTTTGTAAATACTTTAGAAATAAGTATTCCACCGTGTATTTCTAAAGGCTGTTGCAATAGTTCATTTGCTTCTACAAATAATAGTTTTTCATTCATTGCTTGTACTGCCTTTTCGTTTTCTTTTTGAGAGGTAAGAAGTTGTGCCACTTTTACTGGAATATCAGTTTCGCTACTGTTCAATTGCTTAGAAACATCTGTTAATATTTGTTGATGTTGTCCCATTAATTTAAGAGAACGCCAACCAGCAATAAATGTTAAGCGTATACCACCTTTATTGCGCTCCCATCCTAGTACTTGAATAGGGCCTACTTCACCTGTATGTTTCGGGTGTGTTCCACCACAACCGTTGTAGTCATAGTTTTCGATGATAACAACCCGTATATTTTCTGTCATAGTCGGTTCTTTGCGAAGGGGTAATGCTTTGGCCTCTTCTAAGTTCATCCATTTAATACGAATAGGGTGGTTTTCAAAAACAATTTGATTAGCAATTTGTGCGGCCTTCTCAACAGTTTCTGTAGAAAGGTTAGCAGTTTCTAAATCAATGGTTATAGTTTCTTTTCCAAGATGGAATCCGATCGTCGGTATGTTAAAATAATCCCAAAAAGCAGCAGATAAAATGTGCTGAGCCGTATGTTGCTGCATATGATCAAAACGGCGCTCCCAATCTATTTTACCCTCTACTTCTTCTGTATGTAATTGTTCTATTATGAAATGACGAATTTCTCCATTTACTTCTTCAACGTTACTTACCGGAATACCATTTAAGGTTCCAGTGTCGTGTGGTTGCCCACCGCCTGTTGGATAAAATGCAGTTTCATTTAAGACAACATATAAGTTTCCTTCTGTATCATGCGCTTGTTTTATAACTTTAGTTGTAAAGGTTTGCTGATAAGCATCGATGTAATATAATTTTTTCTCCAATTTTCTTTCCCCTTTCGTGTTAGCTAGTTTCATTGTAAAGCAATTGAAATTAGTTTCCTAATATTTCAGAAGAAAGAAACTATTTTTAGAATTTTCTTGCTATAATAAGAAGAAAATGCGGGGGGGAATGAAAATGCCATATGAAAACGGCGTAGATAAATTGCTTAGTTTAAGCAGAAATATTTCCGAATTATATCGAGAATTAAATGAGATGACCCGGATTTTAACGGATTGTAATCGAGAAAGTGTGAAATTTGATCGGTTATATGTAAAGGAGTTACTTTGGAAAAAAGAAGATGTCATAGAGAAGTATGAACAATTACTCGTCCAGCTTTGTATTAATGAATGCTTTGATTTAAAAAGTGTAATTACTGGCGAATATAAGTATACATATGAAGAAGTAGAAAGCATTGTTTTAGAATTTAATGAAAAGTATAACGTAGCTATTTTGATTAAAGATGTTTGTAAAGAACTACAGTTTACATATGGAATTGATATGGAAATAACGAGAACAGCTCGGGTATAAACATCTCAAGTATAGAAAAAGGAAAAAGAAAGCAGATCCTTTGCTTTCTTTTTTTATGTAGGAAAAGGGAGAGTAGGTTTAAAGATGAAGGGGAAGTTACAAAATATTCATCCACTTGGAATGAGTATCATTATAGGGACATTATTTGCTAGGTTTGCAACTTCAATGAGCATTCCTTTTTTAGCGATTTATTTAACGACTGTTAAAGACGTATCGGCTGGAATGACCGGTGCTATCATTGGAACGAGTGCGCTTGTTGGAGTGTTTGCTAGTTTTATTGGGGGCAATTTATCGGATCGATTTGGTCGAAAGATGATTATAATATGGTCCATGATTGTTTGGGTGTTTGTATTTATAGGATTTTCAGTTGCAGAGCATGTTTTGAGTTTCTTTCTATTAAACGCTTTGAATGGCTTATGTCGTTCTTTTTTTGAACCGACATCAAGAGCTTTATTATCAGATTTAACGAAACCAGAGTATCGTTTACTCGTATATAATTTGCGTTACGGTGCGATAAATGTTGGAGTAGCGATGGGTCCACTTGTTGGATTACAGATTGGAAGTGCAAAATCAACGATTCCTTTTTTAGTAGCCGCTGGAGTGTACATTTTATATACAGTTATATTAGCGTTTCAATTTAAGAAATATCCACTTGATAAAAAGAAAGTAGCTACAGAAAATCCGGTCACAATGTTAAGTGCGGTTCGGATTTTGCGAAAAGACATAGTATTTTTAGTTGCTTTAGTCGGAATCATTTTGAGTAATAGTGGTTTTTCACATTTAACGACGACACTATCTCAATATTTTGCAAACGCACATATATTTCAAGATGGAGTAAAGTTGTTCTCATATATGCTAACTTTAAATGCGATTACAGTAGTAGTTATTCAATACCCTGTTATTCAAATGTGTAAAAAGTATACGCCGTTAGCATCTATTATGGTTGGAACGTTATTTGTGAGCGGGGGATTGTTTGGATTTGGACTAGTAGAATCTATGTTAGGGGCTGCTATATGTACAATTATTTTTACATTCGGAGAAGTATTAATGTTTTCAATGACAGATGTATTTATTGATGAGATAGCTGTTCCACATTTGAAAGGGACATATTTTGGAGCTATGGGATTTTCAGGAATTGGAGTAGTAATTGGTCCTTGGTTTGGCGGGATACTTCTCGATCATTATGGATATCAAAATGGCTTTATAGTATTTTTAATATTAGCTATATTTTCAAGCATAGCGTTCCCAGTTCTTTTAGTGACAAAAGGTTTAATGAAAAAAAGATATATTAGAAATTCTAAAATAGAAATACATGCGAAATAACATGAGCCCGAGCAAACTAAAAGGTTGCTCGGGCTTATATTTATATCAATCATTAATTCGAAAAAAGACTTTCTCTTCATGTTTATTGGCAACTTCGTTTTTGGAAATATGAATGGCTAAACATCCATTCTCTAAACAGGCTAGCATCTTGTTATAAATGATATTAGTAGGTAAAGGAACAATCCGCTGTAAAGAAGTGTTTTTATAAAGTATACAAATGTTTAGGCCTGTCTCCATCTTTTTAATGAGTACATTTTGTGCAATTGCATTTGGTACATCTGTTTCCAAAATGTATTCTTGTTCTGTTTCACAAAGGTCAATATGAATTTGATTTGGAAAACTAAAGTTGCTACAAGAATCAGAACAAAATTGATCCATCCATTCTTCGAAACCATCAACATGAAAAAGACAATCCTTCTTTTTCTTGCCCATGAAAGACACCCTCCGTAAAATCTCAATTCATACTATGTTATGCATGAATGAAATAGAGGTGAAGAACAAATAGAAAAATATAAACATTTTATGTGAAAGATACAGTGTGTGTGAATGCTTTTGCTTTACATATCATGATGTGCATGATTTTTTTGACGTGAATGATTACGATTTTTAACTTTGTGAGATCCACTTAAAGGTTCGGGCTGTCCAGAAGATTGCCCTTTTTTCTCGTTTTGACGATTAGATTGATTATTGTTTTTACCCATTGTATTTTACACCTCCTCTCCCTATTTAGAATGAGAGAAGTTTGCGAATTTATACGAGAATGTTTTTTGAGAAACGGGTAAAGATAAGTAGGACTAACTCATATAGGAAGGGGAAAGTGTTATGCCATATCATAAAGATAAGCAACAGGCTTTTCAGGCCGCGCAGCAAGGGGTTGTTCAAGCGGAAAATATATTCAATAATATTGTGAAAAATGACCCGAATTACGGCCATGATTTAAAAGAGTTACGCCAAGAAGTGCAAGAGGCGTACGAACAAATTCAAAATGCACTTGAAGTAGCATCAGAAACGCAGCGTCCACAACTTGAGCAATATGAAAGTAATCTCCAAAATATTATGCGAAATGTAGATCAAATAGAAAAGTGAAAAGGTTGTTGTGAATTCAACAATCTCATTACTTTTAGTGCTACTATGCTGAAACGAAAAATTATTCTATCAATTTTTTCTTTAATTTGTGCAGTACATATATTTCAAGTGGACAAAGTGGAAGCTAAAATGTTGTTAAGAAAAGAGCTAGAGCCAACTGGCTATGTAACATGGGAAGTACCAAATAATGAAAAAATTATCGCAATTACATTTGATGATGGACCGGACCCAACTTATACACCGCAAGTATTAGAGTTATTACGTCAATATAAAGCGGAAGCGACTTTTTTTATGATTGGCTTTCGAGTTCAGCGTAATCCGTACTTAGTAAAGCAAGTGTTGAAAGAAGGGCATGAAATCGGAAATCATACGATGAATCATTTGTATGCGAGTAATTCATCAGATGAAAAATTAGAACATGATATTTTAAATGGAAAGAAATATTTTGAAAAATGGGTGAAAGAACCTTTATTGTTCCGTCCGCCAGGTGGATATATTAATGATGCTGTATTTACTACGGCAAAAAAAGCTGGGTATCAAATTGTTCTATGGTCATGGCATCAAGACCCTCGTGATTGGGCGAATCCAGGTACAGAATCCATAGTAAATCATGTTGTGAAAAATGCTAAAAGTGGAGATATTGTACTGTTGCACGATGGAGGAAGTGATCGTAGTCAAACAGTGGCGGCATTAGCAAAAATTTTACCTGAGCTGAAAAAGCAGGGGTATCGATTTGTAACAGTTTCGGAGTTGTTACGTTATAAACATTAGAGAAAATCCCAAAAGGTATACCTTTTGGGATTTTTCGTTACTGATTCTTTTTTCGTTTTTTATTATTTTGTCGCTCTGCCGGAGTTAAAGGTTCATTTGCGAACTCTTCGTTATAACCAGTTCCTTGTCCTTGTGCGGATGCAGCATTCATTCCTGAAATAGTATGATTTGCTTTTCGTTTACCCATTTTTTCTCACCTCTATAATATTTTTTATAGATGAATCATGAGTTGTTCATAACATATATGAACGTAAAGTAGAGTGCTTTACTTTACAATAATAGTATTTATAAGGAGCATGGACACTATTCAAATTTAGAAAGATAAAGAAAACTTATTATAATCCATAAGTTTCTTATTATTTACTTATTTAGAAAGTTGTAATAAGATATTATCGTAAGGTATTGAAAAGTTTGTCTACATTTTATATTCAGACAAATTAGTCACGTTTAACAGGGGGGAAACATAATGGTCAAACATAATCCATTTCAATCACGTGCAACTTTTGAACTAGATGGAAAGACGTATCATTATTATCAATTGAAAGCGCTTGAAAACGCAGGGGTTGGCAACGTATCTCAATTACCATATTCCGTGAAAGTTTTACTTGAATCTGTACTTCGTCAAGTAGACGGACGCGTAATTACAGAAGAACACGTTACAAATTTAGCGAAATGGGGAACGAAAGATGTTCAAGATATCGATGTTCCGTTTAAACCATCTCGCGTAATCTTACAAGACTTCACAGGTGTTCCAGCTGTTGTAGATTTGGCTTCGCTTCGTAAAGCAATGGCAGACATGGGTGGGGATCCTGACAAAATTAATCCTGAAATTACTGTAGACCTTGTAATTGACCACTCTGTACAGGTTGATAGAGCGGGTACGGCAGACTCGCTTGCATTCAACATGGACTTAGAGTTTAAACGTAATGAAGAACGTTATAAATTTTTAAGCTGGGCACAGAAATCATTTGATAACTACCGTGCAGTTCCACCAGCAACAGGTATTGTACACCAAGTAAATCTTGAATATTTAGCACCGGTTGTTCATGCGGTGAAAAATGCTGAAGGTGACTTAGTTGCATACCCAGATTCATTAGTTGGAACAGACTCACATACAACAATGATTAATGGTATCGGTGTTCTTGGATGGGGCGTTGGTGGTATTGAAGCAGAAGCAGGAATGCTTGGACAGCCTTCATATTTCCCAGTACCTGAAGTAATTGGTGTGAAATTAACTGGTACACTTCCAAGTGGTACAACAGCAACTGACGTTGCATTAAAAGTAACACAAGTATTACGTCAAAAAGGTGTAGTTGGTAAATTTGTTGAGTTCTTCGGTAATGGACTAAAGAGCATGCCTTTAGCTGACCGCGCAACAATTTCAAATATGGCACCAGAATACGGTGCAACTTGTGGATTCTTCCCAATCGACGACATTTCATTAGAATACTTACGTTTAACAGGTAGAGATGAAGAGCAAATTCGCGTTGTTGAAGAATATTGTAAAGCAAATGGCTTATTCTATACAGCAGACAGCAAAGATCCAATCTATACTGATCTTGTTGAAATTGATTTAAATACAATTGAATCTAATCTTTCTGGACCGAAACGTCCGCAAGATTTAATCCCACTTTCAAATATGAAAGAGGAGTTCCATAAAGCTGTTGTAGCACCAGTTGGAACACAAGGACTTGGATTCAATGAGCAAGAGTTCGATAAAGAAGTGAAAGTTACATTGAAAGATCAAGAAGTAACGATGAAAACAGGTGGAATTGCAATCGCTGCAATTACAAGCTGTACAAATACGTCAAATCCGTACGTGTTAATTGGAGCAGGGTTAGTTGCGAAGAAAGCAATTGAAAAAGGACTTAAAGTACCTGGTTACGTAAAAACATCGTTAGCACCAGGATCTAAAGTTGTTACAGAGTACCTAGATAAGTCTGGTTTAACAACGTATTTAGATCAATTAGGTTTCCAAACAGTTGGTTACGGCTGTACGACTTGTATCGGTAACTCTGGTCCATTAGCAGAGGAATTAGAAGAAGCAATCGCAGCAAATGATTTATTAGTAACATCTGTTTTATCTGGTAACCGTAACTTTGAAGGTCGTATTCACCCACTTGTAAAGGCAAACTACTTAGCATCACCACCACTTGTTGTGGCATATGCACTTGCAGGTACTGTTGATATTGACCTGAAAAATGATGAAATCGGTAAAGATGTAAATGGTAATGCTGTTTACTTTAATGATATTTGGCCATCAGCTAAAGAAATTGAAGATGTAGTTCAAAGTGTTGTTACATCTGAATTGTTCAAAAAAGAATATGCACAAGTATTTAACAGCAATGAACGCTGGAATGAAATCCAAACTTCAAATGAAGCTTTATATACTTGGGATAATGATTCAACATACATTCAAAACCCACCGTTCTTCGAAGGATTATCTAAAGAGCCGGGTGAAGTTGAAACGTTATCAGGTTTACGCATAGTTGGTAAATTTGGTGATTCTGTAACAACAGACCACATTTCACCAGCAGGTTCAATTGGTAAGCACACGCCAGCTGGACGTTATTTACTAGAAAACGGCGTACAACCAGTTGACTTTAACTCTTACGGTTCTCGTCGTGGTAACCATGAAGTTATGATGCGTGGTACATTCGCAAACATCCGTATTAAAAACCAAATCGCACCAGGAACAGAAGGCGGATATACAACATATTGGCCAACTGGTGAAGTAACATCTATCTATGATGCTGCTATGAAATATAAAGAAGATGGCACAGGCCTTCTAGTTGTTGCTGGTAAAGACTACGGTATGGGAAGTTCTCGTGACTGGGCTGCGAAAGGTACAAACTTATTAGGTATTAAAGCAGTAATCGCAGAAAGCTTCGAGCGTATTCACCGCAGTAACTTAGTATTAATGGGCGTATTACCATTACAATTTAAAGATGGCGACAGTGCTGAAACATTAGGTCTTGTTGGTGATGAGTCATTTGAAATTCAAATTGACAAAACGGTTAGACCACGCGATCTTGTAAAAGTAGTTGCAATCGATGCAGAAGGCAAAGAGAAGCAATTTGAAGTAGTGGCTCGTTTTGATAGTGAAGTTGAAATTGACTACTACCGTCACGGTGGTATCTTGCAAATGGTTCTTCGTTCGAAAATCGAAGAGTCTAAAGTATCAAACTAAATAATTGAAATGAATGATAAGGAAGCTAACATTTGTTAGCTTTCTTACTTTATGTACAGAGGGAAAGGGATGAAACCACTTGGTTTCATCCCTTTCCTTTTATTATGCAAAATTGGAGGAATGACAATGAATGAGTATAGAAGAATAATGTTGCCGCTGTTGCAAGAAAAGCTATTGCTAATTAGTGCGATTTGTAGCGGAATAGTAGCTGCCATTTTAAATTTATCCCGTCCGCTATTTATGGGGCTAATTGTAGATAACCTTATTCAGCGGGACTTAAAAGGTACGTATGTATATATTGCTTTGTTTGCGGGGAGCCGCTTTTTGATGTGGGTGAACAATCTGTTATTTGATTATGTAAGCTCAAAAGTAAGTCAGCGAATATTACGAGAGAAGCGTATAGATGTATTACGTCATTTTTTCTTATTACCGTTTGAAGAAAGTGAGAAGGTAAAACAAGGGGAGTTAGAAACATTAGTCGTTTCTGATATTCCGAATTGGGTAAGGTTATATGGATCTATATTAATAGAATACATCCACGCCATTGCACAATTTATTGGTGCGTTCATAGCTCTACAACATATCGATGTACAGTTCATATGGTGGATAACCCCGTTTTTATTTTTAAGTGCAATTGTTCCAATGATTATGGGGGGGAAAGTAAGAAATATTGCAAGTATTGCTCAAAAAAATCAATCAAGTGTTGTAGAGATGATGTCACAGTTTGTAAAAGGTATACAAGATTTACGTAGTTTACAAAAAGAAAAATGGGCAATTCATTTGTTTAAAGGAGTGACGGCACAATCTTATAAAACGGAAGTAAAGAAGACGATGATACAACATTGTATTGGGATAGTTGGAACGGTAATAGAAACAGGAGCATATATAGTTGTTCTTATTGTAGGAGCAAAAAAAATAATAAAAGGGGATATGGAAGTCGGTTCGCTTGTGGCGGTATTAGCTACAATTGAGATGTTATTTTTCCCCGTTCGTTATGCGAGTGATTTATTGATGATGACACAAGTTGCTATTGCTTCGGCAAATCGAGTTTTTTGTTTTTTAAATATAGGAGCTGACGACAGAAATGTAGAAAGAGCGATGGGAATGAAATTAACAAACGTTTCATTTCAAGAGAACGGTGAAGAGAGATGTAGAATTAAAAATATACATTTACAAATTAATCCTGGCGAACTCGTTATTATTGTGGGGGAAAGTGGGGCAGGAAAAACAACGCTTTTAAAATTAATAACGGGTTTGTATAAACCATCTAACGGTAGCATTGTTTATTATGGTAATGGGGCTCGTATGACTACAGTGTGGCAAGAACCTCGTTTCTTTCGGACGACAGTAAAAGAGAATATGTATTTCGGGGAAGGGGTCTTAGAAAAACAGTTAGAAAAAAATATTGAACTTGTAAATGCGAAGTCAATTATTAGGAGTTTATCTAAAGGGATTCAGACTGTACTACATAAAAGCGGTGAAGAGTTTTCAGGAGGAGAGAGAAAGCGTCTTGCGTTATTGCGAGCGATTGTATCAAATCCGAATCTCATTATTCTAGATGAACCGACTGCGGGATTAGATCTGAGCAATCAAGAAGTGGTTTGGAATATGCTTAGAGGGCTAGAGGGGAATGTAACGAGAATTGTGACGACACATGATGTCGAGAGGGCGATGATAGCGGATCGGATTGTGGTCATGAAGAATGGAATTATTGTGGAATGCGGGGATCCTAGAGAATTATTAACGTATAAGTCATTGTTTAAAGAGATGCTAATAAAAAGATAAGAGCTATATAGCGCTCTTATCTTTATTCACTCTTATTAAGTTGATACGTATAAGACTCAGTATCGTTAGTGCTAAACTCTTTGACTAGAGTAAGTTGATTTGTATCCGGATTATATTTGAAAATTTTGACCGTACGTTCGCTACTTAGTGATGGATTATATTCTTGAATAGCAAATGTATTTTCAGCAATCTGTGTCATATTACTGGTTGAAACGTTTTCTACGGCATCATGATTTGTAGAAATTTCAACAACTCTTTCACCGTTGAAAAATAAAAGAACGATTACTAAAACAACTAAACATATTCGTATATAGCGAAGTTCTTTACTTATAGGATGTTCTCCCAAAATAATCATCCTTTCTGTAACTATTGTATAGTAGTGGTGGTAGTCATCGTGAAGAAACTAAGAATACCGAGACCAGCTAAAAGGATAAATGAGATTAAAGCGATATAGAGACAAATACGTCCAACTTGCTTTTTTTCGGGATCTTTACTGAAGAGCGAGATGATCCAAGTGATAATCCCGATTGGGGAAAATATAAAACTAAGAATATATAATAGTATTTTTTCAAATAAATTCATAAAAATCCCCCTTTTTGAAAGCTCTACATGTGCAGTTTTCTTCGTATTAGCGCTGCTGTTATGTAGGAAAGTACAGAATAAACAGCACTATAAACAATCCAAGCGTCTAAGTTTTGTAAAGCTAGGTGTATATCAAATCCCGAGACGATAATGAAAAATATAAGTGGAACAGTAAAAGAAATAATAATAGCAGCCCATTTGAATTTATATAGCAAGCCGCTAAAACAAATACATAGTAATGGCAAAGTGAAGAAAACAAAAGTAAAAGGGTTGATAAGTAATTGTAAAATACATATCACCTCGAAAGTTTTGTGTTTATTTCTAATTATATGGTCAACTACCCCCACTGAGATAAAGCGTTTCAGTGGGGGCTTGAGTTAGAACGCTAGGTCTTTTCGTCTATCGCTAGACAGTTGACGCTCTAGAATTCATGCCACCTTATGGTAACACCCCAAGTAAGTTTTTGGTTGGTACTAGAAACGAACAATCGTTTCCCCACTTGCACCACCCTTTCGAAAAAGAGCAGTTCTTCCTTATGGAAGAAGCCACCACTCAGATGAATCCGGCGTGTGCTACAAGCCCCGACAAGTCGAGTACACATGGATGGTTGACGCACCCACTAAGCTATGCGCGAAGCAACAGCCTTACGTGTTTGCACTTCTAATAGAATCGGCGTTTTCACTTTAAGATTTTCATCCAATTCTACAACTTTTGATTTTTGCAATGTATTCAATGCACCATTAATATCAGCATGGATACATGTTCCTGCTTTACTTTGGTACAGACCACGAGTGATTCGTTTGCCACTAAAGTGATAATGCGTCCTATCCTCCTTAGACCAAACTGGAACCTTATCTTTATCAAGAAAACTAGCTTTTGAAGTATAGCTTTCTTCTTGTTTTAAAAATCGGATGCCTTCTTTTATACATTTATTCTCAATCGCTGCAATCAGTTTATGAAACGGGATTTGAACAAATTTTTGATTATTCTTTTTTCCCATATCAGATTTTTGTTTCCAACCCGCGTTATACCCTACGACAACCGTATCTATGTTGCATGCTTTCACTTTTTTGAACAACAGGCCTACAGTTTGTGAAATGTAACCATTTATTTGTCGTTCTCGTTTATGCCAAAGTGCAGCCATTTGGTTCGTTACAACACGTTTTGAAAGTCCATTTTCCATATTTTTCAGTTGTAGATTACGTATCATTTTGTTGAAGTATTGGTTAATGGATTTAAGTTTTTTTCCATCAATTAAAAATGTATCACCTGTATTTGTCGCACAACTTACTAATCTGTCTACACCTAAATCGCAACTCAAAGCATTACTAGTAGTCGTGAATGGTTTCTTCATTTGAGAAACGTGCATCTCATATGTGTAATGCACCTCAAAGAACCGACCTTTTTGCTTCGGTACAATCTCAATGTAGGAGATTTTCTTATTTCTTACATTTTTAGGCATACGTATTTTAATGGAACCGAATTTTTTCCTGAATGCAACATTCATTGGAATCATCCAATACCCGTTATCATCCACCTTTGGAACTTGATAGATTTCAATAATTCGTTTGTCAGTTGAACGAGAATAATTCGGAAACTTAGGACGACCTGTGAAGGTTTCAGGTTTTTTCTTCCACTGTTCCAATGCTTTAAAAAAGCTTTTTACTTCTGTAAATAAGGCTCTACGAATCGCTTGAACAGAGTTTGATTGGACGCCCGAGTAGTTCATATCGGCTTGCATGGCAGTGTCCACTTCTTTTATAGTAGCCATCTTGTTATTATTCAGATAACTTTGTTTAATCGTGTACAATCCAACATTTCGCAACGCTTTTGAACTATGTGACATGCGTTGCAGTAAGCGGAATTCTTTAGCTGTAAGACAAGCTCGTCCGATATTCTGTTTCTGCGTGAATCGTTGCATGGTTTCTCTTTTCTTTTGTTTCCGTAATACTTTCACTGCTTTCTTTCTAACCATTGTTTTCACCACCTTTCGTAGAGAGTTCATTACTTTTGACAAATCAATATTTGAAACGGAACGGAACAAAATTTGAACATGGCCTTCATCATAATTCCTTTTGCCTCAAGTAACCAAATGATTATTATTATCCAATTTCGTTGTCTTACGATATATTCCCTCCTTATCTAGGGGCAGATTATATCGTAAGACAAAAGAAACAAATATTCGCCCCGGGAAAATTGTTATGAACGAAACAAAAGCGTTCAACCTACCTTCTGACGGCAATTCATCTCCACCTGAATTGTTGGGTTTCACCCGTAACACAAATCAGATGGAGTCTTCTTGCCAAAAAGGATAAAAAGGGAAATACTTCATCTTAGTTAAAAATATTCCGACTATTTCGACTGTGAATATTTCCAAGCTTGTCCGTATAAGCTAAAATAAGGTATATAGTATGTAGTTAATTATGTTATAAGAAGATAAACACGTAAGGGTGATATAATATGTGGCGGAAGCTTACCATTATTGTAGTGTTACTTTGTTTAGCGGGATATGCAGCTTATGAACAGTTTGGTAAAGAGGATCAAGTAATGCAAGAAAAGCCTGCCAAAAGTGAAGCTGCTATGAAAGAGATTTTCGCAAGGAACGGTATTGAAATTGGAAAGAGCGCACCAGATTTTGAATTAGCAAAGATAGATGGAACGAATGTAAAGTTATCCGAGTTAAAAGGAAAGAAAGTTATTTTAAACTTTTGGGCAACGTGGTGTGGGCCTTGTCAGCAAGAAATGCCTGATATGGAGGCCTTTTATAAAGAACATAAAGAAAACGTAGAAATTTTAGCTATAAACTATACTCCTTCAGAAAAAGGAGGGGGAGAAGAAAAGGTAAGGAACTTCGCTAAAGAAAAAGGAATTACTTTTCCTATTTTATTGGACAAGAACATTGATGTGACAACAGCGTATAAAGTAATTACCATTCCAACTTCTTATTTTATTGATACAGAAGGTGTCATTCAAGATAAGTTCATTGGACCGATGACGCAAAAAGAGATGGAGAAACGGATTGCTAAATTAAAATAACGGTGAAAAGGTAGAGGTGGAAAGTTACCATTTCTGCCTTTTCTTTTTCACGTAGTGATAGCAGCATGTTATGATAAAAGAAATATAAACGTTTAGAGGTAAAGGAGTGTTTGGAGTGGGGAATATATCCTTACCGTTAGATTATGTTGTAATTGATTTTGAAACAACAGGATTTAACCCTTATAATGATAAAATTATTCAAGTCGCAGCAGTGAAATATCATAATCATGAACTAGTAGATCAATTTGTTTCTTATGTGAATCCAGAGCGTCCAATTCCGAGCCGAATTACGAGTTTAACAGGTATTACGAATTATCGTGTTTCAGACGCACCAACAATTGCAGAAGTATTGCCTTTGTTTTTGGCATTTCTAGATACAAATATTATCGTGGCACATAATGCTTCTTTTGATATGCGTTTTTTAAAGAGTAATGTAAATATGCTTGGACTACCTGAGCCTAAAAATAACGTTATTGATACTGTGTTTTTAGCGAAAAAATATATGAAGCATGCGCCTAATCATAAACTTGAAACGTTAAAACGAATGCTTGGAATTCGCTTAAGTTCTCATAATGCATTTGACGACTGTATTACGTGTGCGGCTGTTTATCAAAATTGTGCAGCTGTTGAAGAAGAAGGAAAAAGAAAAGCGAATAAGGAAGTACTTGATGAAACAGCGGTATTTGAAGCGGTAAAAGAAATGCTTGTACGAAATAAACGTGATATTGATTGGATTCGTTGTATGAATGTTGGGAGTTATTTAGATATAAAAGCTTTTTACCCAATTATAAGGTTAAAGGTCAAAGGGCGAAAGAAATATGTGTTAACAGAAAAAATGGAAGACGATGTAAGAGAAATTTGTACGAGCTTAACATACGAGGCAGCATTGAAAAGTGAGATTGGCAACACGAGAATTATGATTGACAGTGTAGAGGACATTTTGAAGCTAGAGAGCTACATTGTAGAAGAATACGATTCTGTATTACGAGCGCTGGATGAATATAGAGCAAATAAAGTAAATGCGGATGAAGAAATTAAAAAATATTTAAATATGATGGTGTAAAAAATCCCATGTGCAATATATGCGCATGGGATTTTTTATCAAAACATAAAATTTTCTTGCAAATCTGATTAAAGAGTTTTTCATTTGCTCATACTATGTAATAAGA
Source organism: Bacillus cereus group sp. BfR-BA-01331 (assembly GCF_022663915.1). Taxonomy (NCBI): domain Bacteria; kingdom Bacillati; phylum Bacillota; class Bacilli; order Caryophanales; family Bacillaceae; genus Bacillus; species Bacillus cereus group sp. BfR-BA-01331. Next base: position 168,828 of record NZ_JAKUGJ010000007.1, on the reverse strand, counting down.
AAGCGTTGAAGAAAGGGTGAGCAACATGAGAAGAAGTCGCCGTAGATCGTTTGAAGAACTTGTAAATGAAAATAAACAACAATTATTAAGCGATCGTGATGCAATGGATCGAATTGAAAAACGAATTGAAAAACGTTATGAAATGAAACTTTTTAAGCAGGCTGAATAATTCTTAACACTAGTACGATACTAGTGTTAAGGAGGCGATAGTAATGGGTAATCCGAAAAAAAATTCAAAAGACTTTGCACCAAATCAAATTGGAACACAATCGAAAAAAGCTGGTGGCAATAAAGGGAAGCAAATGCAAGACCAAACTGGCAAACAACCAATTGTTGATAACGGTTAAAAAAAGGAGAATGTCATCATTCTCCTTTTTTCGCGTTTGGATAATATTGTAAAAATATTTAAAAAGCTGACTTTCGTCAGCCTTTTTTCGTAATTGTAAAGTTTTCAACGAGTAAACGCCAATTTTGTGGGAATGGTAGACCAATCTTCCAATAGCTAATACCGCCAATGCCTTGTTCTTTCATTAAATTGAATTTACTTTGAATAGACCTCGAATCTTCAAACCAAACCTCGTGTTGTACGCCGTTTTCATCAAAGTAATTAAAATGTGGAGCTTGGGCTGTGAAATCATAGCGGATAGGAACATTGTATTTACGAGCAAGTGCAACAGCTGCGACAGAGCTAACTGCTTTTGCGGGTGGATTCCCTTGTTTGAACGGAAGTTTCCAATCAAATCCATATAAATTTTGCCCCATCATAATTTTTTGTGGAGGCATTTGAGATTTTGCATATTGAAGTACTTCTTTCACAGGACCAATAGGGGAAATCGCCATTGGTGGGCCACCTTGCCAACCCCAGTCGTATGTCATAATGACGACGAAATCAACAATTTGTCCTTGTGCTTTATAATCGTGAGCCTCAAAAAATTTCCCTTTTTGATTGGAACTTGTTTTCGGTACAAGCGTTGTACTTAATGTGTACCCGCTAGGTAAGCGTGTTTTCACATTTCGTAAAAAACGATTATAGGCTTCGCGATCTTCAGGTGCCACACTCTCGAAATCGAAATGAATGTCTCGCATGCCATATTTTTCAGCTGTTTGCAAAATGTTAGTAATAAACTTGTTTTGAATTGTTGCATCGCGTAAAATAACCGAGGTCAGATCGGCACTGAAATTTCCATTTTCGATATTTGTAATAACGAGCATAGGGATGGTTTTACCTTGCGTTGCAATATTAGCGATTTTCGCTGTTTCGGTTGGTTCTTTTAATGTACCGTCTCTTTTTGCTTCAAAACTAAAGTAGGCTAAATATGTTAAAAATGGGTTGATAGCACGTGTAGCAGTTACTAAACTTTCTTTTATCGGTATTGTTGAAGGTTGTAAATAAGCAATGGATTCTACTGCTCGTTTTGTTCCTTTCGGTATATATAATTGCTGCCCGACATGGAGAATAGATTTTAATGAAAGGTTATTAACTTTAGCTAAACTGGCGAGAGGAACGTTATACGTTTGAGAAATTCGATAAAGGCTGTCGCCAGGCTGTACATAATAATTATTGCCTTTCGTATTAACGATAAGTGCCTGACCAACAACGAGTGTTTCGGCTGGATTTAGTCCATTGTCTTTTACAATCTCTTCAGGTGTAGATCCATATTTTGAGGCTAAACTATATACGCTATCACCGCTACGAACAGTTACAATTTGAATCATGTGCTTGCCCCTTTCGGTAAAAGATTCACTGTTTTTATTTTATTTTTGATTCCACTGTATTATGATTAAATGTATGCAAGGGAACAGAAGTGAAAGAAGGCGAATAGAAATGTTTGTAGCAGAACATGAAGTTGAAATCCGTTATGCGGAAACAGATCAAATGGGTGTTGTTTACCATTCAAACTATTTAGTGTGGCTTGAACTAGGGCGCACGAAACTTATACAAGATTTAGGATTTTCATATGTTGAAATGGAGAAAGAGGGAATTATTTCTCCTGTGTTAGACTTACAAATTTCATATCGTAAAGCGATGCGTTATGGAGAAAAAGCTATTGTGAAAACGTGGGTTGATACTGTGAGCCCGCTCCGCGTTGTATATGGATATGAAATTTATAATGGTGATGGCGAACTTTGTATTACTGCAAGCACGACGAATATTTGTGCGAAAAAAGAAGGGTTCCGCCCTGTATCATTTAAAAAATTATATCCTGAGTGGTATGCGAAATATGAGGAAATTAAAAAGAAATAAAAAAGCGTGGCAGAAGCCACGCTTTTTTATTTTTCATAATTAAATTGAGGGAAATCATCACCGTCGTTAAGTGTAACTAATAAATTATGTCCATCGAAGAACCACTCATCATCGCTTTCAATAAAGAAGTTAATACCTTCTTCTTGAGTTTGAACAGCAGGGTGCGCAGGGTCATCTTTACGAATACCTAAAGAAAGTCCTTTTTGCACAGTACTGCAACCGCCGTATTGTACGAAAAGGCGTATTGTTTCACCCGATTGTAAGTTTAATTCGTTTTTATACCATTGTGCTGCTTCTTTTGTTACGGAAAGATTCATGTATAGTTCCTCCAAATTATGTTGCTTTTTCTTTTAGTATAAAAAATAACGCAAAAAGACGCTATTAATATGCTTCACGTTTTCTTTTTGCGTTATGTGGGTTACGATCTTATTTTTGCTTTTTTGAAAAGTTTGCTTTTGGTTCAGTTTTATTTATAATTCGTCCGATATTTGCACGGTGTTTATAAATAACCATACCTGCTAATAAACACATCGCAATAATGAAGATTTTATCCCCGCTAACAATGGATGCAATAACAGCAACGACAGCTGTTATCATAGAAGAAAGTGATACGTATCTTGTTGTAAATAAAAGGCTGAAAAAGACAACAGCTAATATTGCAAAAACAACTGGTGAATAGCATAATAGCACCCCAGCAGAAGTTGCAACTGCTTTCCCCCCGCGGAATTTTGCGAAGATCGGATAGACATGTCCAAGAACAGCGGCTAATCCAAACCATAGTGGGTGAATATCTGACCCGAAAATAATCGGTAGACCTGTTGCTAATGTACCTTTTAAAATGTCAGCAATTGTTACGATAAAACCTGCTTTTTTCCCTAATGTACGGAATGTATTTGTTCCGCCTAGATTACCGCTTCCATGCTCACGAATGTCGATTCCATAACCAATTTTTCCAACGACTAATGCAAATGGAATCGAACCGAGTAGATAGGCAACGATAAATAAAAGATATGTAATAACCATGAGTTCAGTCTCCTTTATACAAATGTGTTGATAAAGGGTAAAAAGAGTTTTTCCCATTTATTGTACCATACATTTGTAAAGAGCACATTTCTTTTTTATAAATGAAAAAGTCATTAATTTTTAAAAAAACTTTCACAGGAATGTTACATTTTTCACAGGAACAGAAGAACTATATGTTGTATGATTTTAATCAAAAGACAACAACATGTTGGTGGAGGGTTATGAATGTTGAAACAAAATGTACGTGGAGAAGAATTAATGAAAGTATTTGAGACAATTATCCATGGTAATGAACAAGATTTAATGCAGGAAAATGCAAATGTAGATGGTCGATCTCCAATGGGAGTAATGGGAACGTTCGCATCTGAGAGCGCAAAGTATTATGCAGTAGAAAAATTATTATCAGATCAAGTGAAAAAAGCGATAGATCAAAATATATTATATCCACATGATTTAGATTTTTATGCAACAGGAACGACGACTTGTTCGCAAATTCCGTTAGCGCAAATGCTAGCTAACGGTTTTCATACTGGCCATGGACATATGAGACAACCGCAAGACATTAAAAGTGCGTTGGCGCTTTCTTCAATTATTTTTCAGGCGAATCAAAATATGCAGCACGGTGGTCAATCGTTTGCACTCTTTGATATTGACTTAGCTCAATATGTGAGAAAAACAGTAAAGAGACATAAAAAACGACTACAGTCATATCCGCTTACGAAAGAACAAATAGAGGAATTTGCATGGAAAGAGACAGAAAATGATACGTATCAGGCGTGTGAGGCTTTCGTTCATAATTCAAATAGTATGCATAGTAGAGGCGGGGGACAAGTACCATTTATTTCTATTAACTACGGAACAGACACATCGAAAGAGGGAAGACTTTTAATTAAGCAACTTTTAAAAGCGACGCAAGCTGGACTTGGTAAAGGGGAAACACCGATTTTTCCTATTCAAATTTTCAAAATGAAAAAAGGCGTGAACTTTGAAGAGTGTGATCCGAACTATGATTTATTTGAATTAGCATTAGAAACGACCGCTGAGCGATTATTCCCTAACTTTTCGTTTTTAGATGCTCCGTTTAATGCTGTGCATTATGACGGTCGACCTGAAAGTGAAGTATGTTATATGGGGTGCCGTACTCGTGTTATGTCTAATATACATGGGGAAGAAACAGCAATTGGAAGAGGGAATTTATCGTTTACTTCTATTAATTTAGTGAAATTAGCGCTAATTAGTGGTTCAAAAGAAGCGTTTTTTGAAGCGCTAAGTTATTATTTAGATTTAGGCGTTAAGCAATTATTAGAGAGATTTGCTTATCAATGTACAAAGAGAGCAAGAGATTTTCAGTTCTTATATTCACAAGGTGTATGGCGCGGTGGAGAGACGTTACAACCTGAAGATGCTGTGGCACCGATTTTAAAACAAGGGACGTTAAGTCTTGGTTTTATCGGTCTTGCAGAATGTTTAGTAGCGTTAACTGGAAAGCATCATGGAGAAAATGAAGAATCGTGGAAGCTTGGATATGAAATTATTTCCTTTATGAGAGAGAGAATGGATAAGGCGATGGAAGAACATCAACTCAATTTCTCTGTAATTGCAACGCCAGCAGAAGGGTTATCAGGAAAGTTTGTGAAAAAAGATAGAGAAGAATTTGGTGAGATTAGCGGTATAACGAACCATAATTACTATACGAATTCATTCCATATTCCAGTTTATTATAACATTCAAGCGATAAATAAAATTCGTTTAGAAGGACCTTTCCATGCCCTATGTAACGGGGGACATATTACGTATATTGAACTAGACGGAGCAGCTATGCATAACAAAAAGGCATTAAAGCAAATTGTGCAAGCGATGGCAGAGAATGGCGTTGGGTACGGTTCAATAAATCATCCTGTTGATCGTTGTAAGTGCTGTAGTTATCACGGAGTTATTGGGAATGAATGTCCAAGCTGTGGAAATGAAGATGAGGCTAATATAGAAAGAATTCGCCGTATAACGGGCTATCTTGTAGGAGATATGTCAAAGTGGAATAGCGCGAAACGCAGTGAAGAGATGGATCGGGTGAAGCATAAATGAAAGTTATGAATATCATTCATGATAGTGTAGTAGATGGAGAAGGGTTGCGGACAGTCGTGTTTTTTGCGGGCTGTCCGCATCGTTGTTTCGGATGCCATAACCCGAAATCTTGGAATGTTTGCAATGGAACTGAAATGACGGTAGAAGAAATTGTGAAAGAGATTGAAAGTAATTCATTAACAGATGTAACATTTTCAGGTGGAGATCCATTCTTCCAAGCTGCTGAAGTGAAAAAAGTAGCAAAAGCTGTGAAAGATTTGAAAAAAAATCTATGGATGTATACAGGTTATACGTTAGAAGAGATACAGAGTTCTCGAAATAATGATATGATAGAGTTGTTACAGTATGGGGATGTTTTAGTCGATGGAAGATTTGAAATCGAGAAAAAAGATTTAACACTTCCATTTCGCGGAAGCTCCAATCAACGTATTATTCGATTGAAAGAGTAAAAAGGCGGGATAGATTATATGAATAAAACAGTATTACTTGTTGAAGATGAAAGAAGATTACGTGAAATTGTTAGTGATTATTTTCGTAATGAAGGCTTTGAAGTAATCGAAGCGGAAGATGGAAAAAAAGCGCTAGAATTATTTGCTGAACATACAATTGATTTAATTATGTTAGATATTATGTTACCAGAAATAGATGGTTGGTCTGTTTGTAGACGAATTAGAAAAGAGTCAGCGGTACCAATTATTATGCTGACAGCACGTTCTGATGAGGATGATACATTACTAGGCTTTGAACTAGGGGCAGATGAGTATGTAACAAAACCTTTTAGTCCGAAAGTGTTAGTAGCTCGTGCAAAGACGTTATTGAAACGTGCGGATGGAGCAGTAGGAGTATCAGAAGAAAATACTATGTCTTTAGCTGGAATAGAAGTGAATCGACTATCTAGAACAGTTTTAGTAGATGGTGAAGAAATTATATTGACACATAAGGAGTTTGAACTTCTTGTTTATTTAATGGAGAACAAAGGAATTGTGTTGTCACGTCAACATTTATTAGATCAGTTATGGGGATATGATTACTACGGTGATGACCGAACGGTTGATACACATATTAAAAAACTGCGAAATAAGCTAGGAGATAAGGCGAAGCATATCGGCACTGTTATTCGAGTAGGTTACAAATTCGAAGAATAACCTTTAAGCTACTATGCATCCCGGCTTTGGGATATAGCAAATTTACACTCTCCTTTGTAGGTGGAATGTACAAAAAATACTTTTCTTGTCTACAATGGTAGATAGGAGTATTTTTTTAATTGGATTTCACGATGAGTTCACAAGAAGGACACAAAATGTGACTATACTGAAAGTACGAATTCACCAGGGAGGGGAAATAAAACATGGGATATTACGACGGACCGAATTTGAATGAAGAGCATAGTGAAACGAGAGAAGTGAAAAAATCAGGTAGTAAAAAAGGATATTTTTTCACAGGTTTAGTTGGAGCTGTAGTCGGGGCGGTTTCGATTAGTTTTGCAGCACCGTACATGCCATGGGTGCAAAATAATGATGCAGCTGTTTCGTCATTCAATTCTAATAAACAAGTAGAAGGAACTGTAGTTCCAGTTGTAAATAAAGCGAAAAATGAAACTGATTTACCGGGAATGATCGAAGGCGCGAAGGATGTTGTTGTAGGTGTGATTAATATGCAACAAAGTGTTGATCCATTTGCGATGCAGCCGACAGGTCAAGAACAAACAGCTGGTACAGGCTCAGGTGTTATTTATAAAAAAGCAGGAAATAAAGCATATATCGTAACAAATAACCACGTAGTAGATGGTGCAAATAAACTTGCCGTTAAACTAAGCGATGGAAAGCAAGTCGATGCAAAATTAGTTGGTAAGGACCCTTGGTTGGACTTAGCTGTTGTAGAGATTGATGGATCTAATGTGAATAAAGTTGCAAGTTTAGGTGATTCCAGTAAAATCCGTGCGGGTGAAAAAGCAATTGCAATCGGTAATCCATTAGGATTTGATGGAAGTGTAACGGAAGGTATCATCAGTAGTAAAGAGCGTGAAATTCCAGTTGATATTGATGGTGATAAACGTCCTGATTGGCAAGCACAAGTTATTCAAACAGATGCAGCGATTAACCCTGGTAACAGTGGTGGTGCACTATTTAACCAAAACGGTGAGGTAATCGGTATTAACTCAAGTAAAATAGCTCAGCAATCAGTAGAGGGTATTGGTTTTGCAATTCCAATTAACATTGCAAAACCAGTTATTGAATCACTTGAAAAAGATGGAGTGGTGAAACGTCCAGCACTAGGAGTCGGTGTCGTTTCATTAGAAGATGTGCAAGCTTATGCAGTAAATCAATTAAAAGTGCCAAAAGAAGTAACAAATGGAGTTGTATTAGGTAAAATTTATCCAATATCACCAGCGGAAAAAGCTGGTTTAGAGCAATATGATATAGTAGTAGCGTTAGATGATCAAAAAGTAGAAAATTCACTTCAATTCCGTAAATATTTATATGAAAAGAAAAAAGTAGGCGAGAAAGTAGAAGTTACATTCTATCGCAATGGTCAAAAAATGACGAAATCAGCTACGTTAGCAGATAATTCAGCTACTAAGAATCAATAATCGGAATAAAAGAAAGTCTCTTTCATGTTGAAAGAGACTTTCTTTATCGGATATACTAAAGGAATAGGAGGGATTAATTATGGCAATTGAAAACCCAACTCGTACGGAAATTGGTGAAGTATTAAAGAAAAGTAAAACGATTGCAGTTGTTGGATTATCAGATAAGCCAGAACGCACATCGTATATGGTTTCAAAAGCAATGCAAGATGCTGGGTACCGCATTATTCCAGTAAATCCAACAGTAGATGAAGTACTCGGAGAAAAGGCGGTTTCTTCACTGACGGATATTAAAGAACATGTTGATATTGTAAATGTGTTTCGTCGCTCAGAATTTTTAAAGGATGTTGCGGAAGAGTTTGTAGAGATTGATGCAGATGTTTTCTGGGCACAATTAGGAGTACAAGATGAAGATACATATAAACTTTTACAAGAAAAAGGCTACACAGTAATAATGGATCGTTGCATTAAAGTAGAGCATGTAATGACAAAATAGTATAGATTTTAAAGATAGAAAGATTGATTCAGCCCTCGCTTTTTACATAAGTAGGGCGGATGAACGAGGTGTTCATCATGAGATTTTTTAAAGGCTGTTTTTGGGGAGTATTACTTGTTATCCCATTTTGGATATTGATCATTTGGATCATGATAAAGGTTTGGAATGTATAATGTTGGAATACATATCCATTTCTCGTTGACAAACGATTATTTTTCTGAAATAGTAGCCTAGAGGAATCCTTGTGAAAAAAACAAGGATTTTTCTATTGAAAATAGTATATAAAAGAGATAAGATAACTTGCCAAAACTATAGTCGAGGCGTTATTCTATAATAGAAACATATGTTCTAATTTGATTAGGAAAGGGGCAAGGAGTTTGGCGAAGCATCAGTTCCAATATAATGAAGATGCAATTCAAGTGTTAGAAGGACTTGAAGCCGTTCGAAAACGCCCGGGTATGTATATCGGGAGTACGGATAGCCGTGGATTGCATCATTTAGTATATGAAATAGTAGATAACTCCGTTGATGAAGCATTAGCGGGATTTGGCGACGAAATTTCTGTCGTAATACATAAAGATAATAGTATTAGCGTAATTGATAAAGGGCGAGGAATGCCTACGGGAATGCATAAGCTTGGAAAGCCGACACCTGAAGTTATTTTAACTGTACTTCATGCTGGTGGTAAGTTTGGCCAAGGAGGCTATAAAACGAGTGGTGGTTTACACGGTGTTGGGGCATCAGTTGTAAACGCCTTATCAGAATGGCTAGTAGTAACGATTAAGCGAGATGGTAGCATTTATGAACAACGCTTTGAAAATGGTGGTACTCCTGCAACGACGTTAGAGAAAATCGGGAAAACGAAAGAGTCTGGTACAACGATGCACTTCAAACCAGATACAACTATTTTCAGCACAACAAATTATAATTATGAAACATTATGTGAGAGATTACGTGAATCTGCATTCTTATTAAAAGGAATGAAAATCTCGATAAAAGATGAACGTAATGATTTAGAAGATGTGTTTCATTATGAAACAGGAATTGAGGCTTTCGTTTCATACTTAAACGAAGAGAAAGATTCGATTCATCCAGTTGTATATTTCTCGGGTGAGCAAAATGGAATTGAAGCAGAGTTAGCGTTTCAGTTTAATGATGGTTACTCAGAAAACATTCTTTCGTTTGTAAATAATGTACGTACAAAAGACGGTGGTACACACGAAGCTGGATTTAAAACAGCAATGACACGTGTGTTCAATGAGTATGCTCGTAAAGTTTCTTTATTAAAAGAAAAAGACAAAAATTTAGAGGGTACAGATATTCGAGAAGGATTAGCTTCGATTGTTTCTGTACGTGTACCAGAAGACGTACTCCAGTTTGAAGGGCAAACGAAAGGGAAACTAGGTACAAGTGAAGCTCGTTCTTCAATTGATGCAATTGTATCTGAGCATTTAGCTTACTTTTTAGAAGAAAACCCGGATGTAGCTACACTTCTTGTGAGAAAGGCAATTAAAGCAGCACAAGCACGTGAGGCTGCTCGTAAAGCGAGAGAAGAAGCGCGTACTGGTAAGAAGAAGAAAAAATCAGAAGGTACTTTAAGCGGGAAGTTAACACCTGCACAATCACGTAATCCTCAGAAAAACGAATTGTATTTAGTAGAGGGTGACTCGGCTGGTGGTTCAGCAAAGCAAGGGCGAGATCGTCGTTTCCAAGCGGTGCTACCATTACGTGGTAAAGTAATTAACACGGAAAAAGCAAAGCTTGCTGATATTTTTAAGAATGAAGAGATCAACACGATTATTTACGCAATTGGCGGCGGCGTAGGGAATGAGTTCGCGGTTGAAGATATTAACTACGATAAAGTTGTTATTATGACCGATGCAGATACGGATGGAGCACATATTCAAGTGTTACTACTGACGTTCTTCTATCGTTATATGAAACCACTTATTGAAGCTGGTAAAGTATTTATCGCACTTCCACCTTTATATAAAGTAAGTAAAGGAAAAGGGAAAAGTGAAGTAATTGAATATGCATGGTCTGATGAAGAATTAGGTGGTGTAACGAAAAAGGTCGGTAAAGGCTACATGTTGCAACGCTATAAAGGACTTGGCGAAATGAATGCCGATCAATTATGGGAAACAACGATGAATCCTGAAACACGTACGTTAATCCGTGTGAAAATTGACGATGCATCAAGAGCTGAGCGCCGAGTTACGACATTGATGGGTGATAAAGTAGAACCTCGTCGTAAATGGATTGAGCGTAATGTACAATTTGGTATGCAAGAAGAAGGAAATATTTTAGAAAATGAAATGATTATGGAGACGGAGGTGGAATAACATGCAGGCAGAGAAGTTTCATGACCTCCCGCTTGAAGACGTGTTAGGTGACCGCTTTGCACGTTATAGTAAATATATTATTCAAGACCGCGCGCTTCCAGATGCGCGTGACGGTTTAAAACCGGTACAAAGACGTATTTTATATTCTATGTATGTAGAAGGAAACGTACATGATAAAGCGTTTCGTAAATCAGCTAAAACAGTAGGTAATGTTATCGGTAATTATCATCCACATGGTGATTCCTCTGTATATGAGGCGATGGTCCGTTTAAGTCAAACTTGGAAAGTACGTAATGTTTTAGTTGAAATGCACGGAAATAACGGTAGTGTTGATGGGGATCCAGCAGCGGCAATGCGTTATACGGAAGCACGTTTATCACCAATCGCATCTGAGTTATTACGTGATCTTGATAAAGAAACAGTAGAATTCGTGTCAAACTTTGATGATACGAGTGAAGAACCTATTGTATTACCGGCAATGTTCCCGAACTTATTAGTGAACGGATCTACAGGGATTTCCGCTGGTTATGCAACAGAAATTCCACCGCATCATCTTGGAGAAGTAATTGATGCTACAATGATGCGTATCGATCAACCGAATAGTTCTGTGGATGACTTGTTAACAGTTATTAAAGGACCAGATTTCCCTACAGGTGGTATTATACAAGGGATAGATGGCATTAAAAAAGCGTATGAAACAGGTAAAGGGAAAATTATTATTCGCGGAAAAGCAGAGGTTGAAACGATTCGTGGCGGGAAGCAACAAATCGTTATTACAGAAATTCCGTACGAAGTAAATAAAGCGAATCTTGTTAAGAAAATGGATGAATTACGTATAGATAAAAAGCTAGATGGAATTGCTGAAGTACGTGATGAGACAGATCGTACAGGTCTTCGTATCGTTGTAGAATTAAAAAAAGAAGCGAATGCTGAAGGTATTTTAAATTATTTATATAAAAATACAGATTTACAAATTCCATACAACTTTAATATGGTAGCGATAAATAATCGTCGTCCGACACTTATGACATTACCTAAGATTTTGGATGCATATATTGGACATCAGAAAGAAGTTGTTACAAGACGCTCACAATATGAATTAAGAAAAGCAGAAAATCGTCAGCATATTGTAGAAGGTTTAAAGAAAGCATTATCAATTTTAGATGAAGTGATTGAAACGATCCGTGGGTCTAAAGATAAGCGTAATGCGAAAGATAATTTAAGTGCGAAATTTGGATTTACAGAGGCGCAGTCAGAAGCAATTGTTTCACTGCAATTATATCGTTTAACGAATACAGATATTACAGCGCTAGAGCAAGAAGCAGCGGAACTTAGTAAGAAAATTATAGAGTTACAGTCAATTTTACAAAGTGAAAAAAGACTTTTTCAAGTTATTAAAACAGATTTGAAGAGAGTAAAGAAAACATATAGTGATAATCGCCGTGCGATAATTGAAGAGGAAATTGAAGAAATTAAAATCGATGTGGAAGTTATGATTCCGCAAGAAGATGTCATCGTTACTGTAACGAAAGAAGGCTATGTGAAACGAACAGGTTGGCGTTCGCATAATGCATCGAACGGGAAATACTTCGGTATGAAAGAGGGTGACATCTTACTTGAGCGTTTCGATACAAACACGACAGAAACCGTTCTTTTATTTACGAACAAAGGAAATTATATTTATCTTCCTGTGTATGAAATGCCAGAAATTCGTTGGAAAGATTTAGGTCAACACGTTGCGAATCTTGTTTCACTCGAGCGAGATGAATCGTTAATTTGGGCAACAGTCGTACCGAATTTTGAAGAAGAAAAACGATTTATCGTATTTGTTACACGAAACGGTATGATTAAGAAAACAGAATTAAACCAATATAAAGTGCAGCGTTATTCACGGGCATTCGTTGCTGTAAACTTGAAAAAAGATGATGAAGTTGTTGATATATTTGCGACAGATGGGACAAGTGATATTGTTCTTGCAACACATGGTGCATATGCACTTGTATTCAATGAAGAAGAAGTAAGTCCAGTTGGTGTCAGAGCAGCTGGTGTGAAAGCAATTAATTTAAAAGAAGATGACTATGTTGCTTCTGGTAAACCGTTAAATGGTGAAAAAGATCAACTTATTCTCGTTACGCAGCGAGGTGCTGTGAAACGTATAAAGGCATCGGAAATTGAGAAATCAACGAGGGCGAAGCGAGGCCTTGTAATTTTTAAAGAGTTAAAACGTAATCCGTACCGCATTGTCGGTATTGAAATTGTTCGAGATGATGAATTAGTTTACATGAAGACAGAGAAACACATTGTAGAAGAAATTGATCCGAAAGCGTTTCGAAATAAAGACCGGTATAGTAATGGTAGTTTAGTACTAGATGTTAATGATACTGGTGAAGTAATTGAAACGTGGACAAAAAAACGAACAGAGTAAATGTGAAAAAACCTTGCTAGTGTATAACTAGCAAGGTTTTTAGTTATGAAAAGGTATGTATGAGCAAAACGTTATGTATATAAAAATAATCTTGTTATAATAATGAGATGAAATCGTTCTCATAAAGTGAAACTTTAATCAGTGGGGATTTTCTTTATCCCCACTGATTATTAGCTTTCACCAATCGAGCTTTTACGAGCAGTTGATTCCTCACCTAATTTCTTTGCTTTCGCTGAATTTTGAGGTAGGAATCTTACTGCCCGTTAAAGCGGGATAAATGGAGGGGCAACATGAAAAAAATAGGTGTAGGGATTGTAGGATTTGGATTTTCTAGTACAACATTTCACATCCCGTTATTACAAACGATAGAAGAATACGATATTCGTGCTATTTTATCATCAAAAGAAGAAGTAGTGAAACAAGCATTACCAAATGCTGAAGTTGTTGGTACAATTGATGAATTAGTAAACCGAGCTGATATTGACTTAGTGGTTATTACTTCGCCGAATACAACCCATTTTCCATATGTAAAAGAAGCAATTGTACACGGCAAGCATGTTGTTGTGGAAAAACCATTCGTTGTTTCAATTGAAGAAGGAGAAGAACTTATTTCATTAGCGAACCGACATAATGTCGTTTTAAGTGTGTATCATAATCGCCGTTTGGATAATGATTTCTTAACGATAAAGAAATTATTACAAGAAAAAAGAATAGGGAATGTATACGCATATGAAGCGCATTTCGATCGTTTCCGCCCACATGTACGCGATCGCTGGAGAGAAAAGAACTTACCAGGATCAGGTATATTATATGATTTAGGATCGCATTTAATTGACCAAGCATTATCATTATTTGGGAAACCAGATGCGATAAGCGCAGATGTAATAAAACAACGACCAGGTGCAGAAGTTGATGATTACTTCCATGTTGTACTTCACTATGGAGTGAAGCGCGTTATTTTACATAGTAGCAGTTACGTAAAGCAAGCTGGACCACATTTTACACTGCATGGAGATAAAGGTTCTATCGTGAAGTATGGTATGGATTCACAGGAAGAACAATTAAAGACTGGAATGAAGCCAGGGGATAATGGTTATGGAGCAGACTCTGAAGAGAATTTTGCTACTTTAGAAACAGGAGAAAGCTTAGAGCGTATTCCAACAGAAGTCGGCTGCTATGACATGTATTATAAAGGTGTAAGAGATAGTATTGTAAATGGTGAGAAACCACCTGTAACAGCAGAAGAAGGGTTAGAAGTTATTAGGATTATTCAATTGGCAATTGAAAGTAGTGAAACTGGTAGAGTCATTTTGGTAAAATAAAAAAGACACGATTATGTGTCTTTTTTATTTTTGCGGAACGGAAAGTCCATAAAAAAACATCGTAACTATATCTTGTATATGTTTTTCTCGATCTCCTTCAAGAAGCTGTGCCCCGAAATCATCACCTAATTTAGTGAACATTTGAATGTACAGTAACATCATTTCTTTTGAAAGATGAGGATTAATTTCATTTTTGCGCTGTGCTTGTTCTAATATTTCTAAATACCAAGGCAGAATTTTTTCGTGTTGATAACTATAAATAAATTTTCGGAGCTCTTCGTCTTTTTGCATCATTTGTAGTAGCATATCAGGCTGAAATAACCCGCCCGTATTCATTTTTCTTACAATCATTTTTTGCATCATATCATGAAACGGTAATTTTTCTTCCGCAAGCTCTTTATAATATTGAAATTCAGATATTATAAATTCTTGTATAAGCTCCCTAAATAATGCATCTTTACTTCCAAAATGATTATAAATTGTAACTTGAGAAACGTTTGCTTTTTTTGCAATATGTTCTATTTTTACTTCATTAAATCCGCGTTCTGAAAATAATGTAAAGGCCGCATCTTTAATGGCACGTTTTTTCTTTTCTTTCACTTTTTCAAAGCCGTTCAATACAATCACCTCATTTAAAATATACAAGAAAAAATAATTGAAAACAATAATTTTGAAATATAGACATATAAATATTTCAAAAAGTTGTTGCGAATATGAAAGATGAGGAGTACAATAATTTTGAAATATCACATGTTAAATATTTCAAAAAATGAGGTGGATTTATGATTTCAGTTCAAAATGTTACAAAACAGTTTTCAAATGGAAAAGGCTTGTTTGATATTACATTTGAAGTGAAAGAAGGGGAAGTTTTTGGCTACTTAGGACCAAATGGTGCTGGGAAATCAACAACGATTCGTAATTTAATGGGATTTATAAAACCGACGGCTGGTAAAGCGACAATTTTCGGATTAGATTGTTGGGAAGATGCTGCGAAAATTCAAAGAGAAGTTGGCTATTTGCCAGGAGAGATTTCTTTTATTGAAGGAATGAATGGATTAGAGTTTTTAAATTTGATGCAAGGAATGCGTGGGTTAAAGGAAACGAAGAGACGTGATGACTTGATAGAGCGTCTGCAATTCGATGTGAAAACACCAATTCGAAAAATGTCTAAAGGAATGAAACAAAAAGTAGGTATAGTTGCGGCATTTATGCATGATCCAGAAGTGCTAATTTTAGATGAACCGACATCAGGACTCGATCCACTTATGCAGCAAATATTTATAGATTTAATATTAGAGGAAAAGCAAAGAGGAAAAACAATCCTTATGTCATCACATATTTTCACTGAAATTGAGAGAACTTGTGACAGAGTAGCTATTATTAAAGATGGTTGTCTTGTAACCGTTGAAAACATTCATGATTTACAAGGCATGAGAAGACAGGTGATAGATGTAACAGTATCATCTCAAGAAGAAATCGAGTCTCTTAAACAATGTGATTTGCAATTTGAAGCGGTGAAAGGAAGAGAAGCATCGATTATTGTACAAGGAAACTATCAAGCTGTTTTACAAATACTTTCAAACTATAATGTAACGGCACTTCAAACGAGAGCAATGGATTTAGAACATTTATTTATGCATTATTACGATAAGAAAGAAGGGGTAAAGCATGAATAAGCAATTGTTTTTAGCTAGTTTGAAAGAAACACAAAAAAGTATTTTGAGTTATGCAACTGGTGCAGCTCTTTATTTATGGTTATTAATTTGGATATTCCCATCGATGGTTTCAGCGAAAGGGTTAAATGAATTAATAAGTGCCATGCCTGATAGTGTAAAAAAAATTGTTGGAATGGAAAGTCCAATTCAAAATGTAATGGATTTTTTAGCTGGTGAATATTATAGCCTATTGTTTATTATCATTTTAACAATCTTTTGTGTCACGGTTGCAACGCATTTAATTGCTCGTCATGTAGATAAAGGGGCGATGGCATATTTATTAGCAACACCTGTATCCAGGGTGCAAATTGCTATTACACAAGCGTCTATTCTCATATTGGGACTACTAATCATAGTAACTGTTACGTATGTATCGGGTATAGTAGGTGCAGAGTGGTT
Source organism: Bacillus cereus group sp. BfR-BA-01331 (assembly GCF_022663915.1). Lineage (NCBI taxonomy): Bacteria > Bacillati > Bacillota > Bacilli > Caryophanales > Bacillaceae > Bacillus > Bacillus cereus group sp. BfR-BA-01331. Next base: position 152,192 of record NZ_JAKUGJ010000007.1, on the reverse strand, counting down.
TCTACAAGATAATAACTTAAATAAAGAATTATTCCTGAAGATAAATGTAGTCGGAGGACTAATATTTTTAGTAGTTAGTGCTTATTCATTCTTCTTTTCTTGTATATGTAATGACGAAAGAAAGGCACTAAGTTATTCAGCAAGTTTAACTATCTTATTTTTCGTATTAGATATGGTAGGTAAATTAAGTGATAAGTTAGAATGGATGAGAAATATATCCTTGTTTACATTGTTTCGTCCGAAAGAAATTGCTGAAGGAACATATAATATATGGCCAGTAAGTATAGGCTTAACTGCTGGAGCGCTTAGTATCTTCATAGTAGCAATTGTAGTGTTTAGGAAGAGGGATTTACCGTTGTAAATTAGAAAGTCCACTGAGAAAGTGGGCTTTTTTCGTTTTTGTAGTAAAAAGATTTCTAGAATATACATTATTTATTAACGATAATCTACAGTATGTTTATTAAAAAACATAATATACACTATTAAAATAGTGTATATGTAACGAGGAAAAATGATGTTAAAAAACTATATAGAATTTTTATGAATATTACTGTAAGAAAATAATTTTTTAAAAATTTTTAATAATAATACTTTACAAATTTTAAAAAATTAGTAGAATAAGAAGTAGTAAGAATCGTCTGATAAATATATAAAGAAAAACAGAATTATCAGAAAATTCTTAAATAGATATCGTTTAGAATTAGGGAGGGTACAGAAAATGAAAAAGAAAAAAATGAAAAAACTAACAGCAGTTGTAGTACCGGTTTTAGCAATGAGCATGGCATTAACAGCATGTTCTACATCAGGTGGAGATAAGAAGACAAGTACAAATTCTAGCTCAAGTGGAGATAGCAAGTCAGGGGAAAAATTAGCAGCGAAACAAGTATTAAATCGAACAGAGACAAATGAAATTCCAACAATGGATACTTCTAAAAATACAGATACATTAGGTTCTCAAATTTTAGGGAACACGATGGAAGGTTTATATCGATTAGATAAAGATAACAAACCAATCCCAGCTGCAGCAGAATCAAGCACGAAGAGTGAGGATGGTAAAAAATATACATTTAAACTACGTAAAGATGCAAAATGGTCAAATGGTGATCCTGTAACAGCAAAAGATTTCGTATTTGCATGGCAACGTCTATTAGATCCAAAAACAACTGCTGAGTATGCGTTTATCGCATTCCCAATTAAAAATGCAGAAGCAGTTAACCAAGGGAAAGCAGAAGTATCTACATTAGGTGTAAAAGCAGTAGATGACCTTACGCTTGAAGTTGAATTAGAACAAGCAGTACCATACTTCTTAAATCTAGTTGCATTCCCATCGTACTACCCATTAAATGAAAAATTCGTAAAAGAAAAAGGCGATAAATACGGTTTAGAATCTGATACAACAGTTTATAACGGACCATTCGTTCTTACTGATTGGAAACATGAACAAGGCTGGAAACTAAAGAAAAATGATCAATATTGGGATAAAAAGACTGTAAAATTAGATGAAATTAATTACAGTGTAGTAAAAGAAGTAGCTACAAAGGTAAACCTATATGATACAGGTGCAGTTGATTCTGCACTTTTATCAGGAGAATTTGTTGATAAGTATAGAAATAATAAAGATGAGTTTGGAACATACTCACAAGTAAGTACGTACTTCTTACGTATGAACCAACAACGTGGTGGACAAGATACACCATTAAAGAGTCAAAAATTACGTGAAGCAATTGCACTTTCAATCGATAAGAAAAATTTAGCAAGTGTTATTTTAAATGATGGATCTAAACCTGCGGACTTCTTAGTACCAAAGGGATTAGCAACTGGACCAGACGGTAAGGACTTCCAAGAAACATTTAAAAATGGTATCAAGCCAGATGCGAAAAAAGCAGCTGCTGCATGGGAAGAAGCGAAAAAAGAACTTGGTAAAGACCAAGTTACAATTGAACTATTAAACTATGATACAGGTAATGCGAAAAAAGTTGGGGAATATGTTAAAGATCAAATTGAGAAAAATTTAAAAGGTGTAACAGTTACCATTAAACTTCAACCATTCAAACAAAAACTGAAGTTAGAAACAGAGCAAGATTATGATTTATCATATGCTGGTTGGGGACCTGACTACGCAGATCCAATGACATTCTTAGATATGTTCCAGTCTAAGCATTCTCATAACCAAATGAGCTTCTCTGATCCGAAATATGATGAAATGATTAAGAAGGCTGGCGGAGAATTAATGGGTGATGCGAAGAAACGTTGGGAAGAGTTAGGAAAAGCAGAAAAACTACTTATTGAGCAAGATGTAGCGCTTGTACCTCTATACCAACGTGGTGATGCTTACGTTCAAAAATCGAATGTAAAAGACGTTGTTCACCATAACATCAGTCCAGAGTATAGCTTCAAATGGACTTATATTACTGAAAAAGACGGAAAGTAATAGAATTTAAAAAACATTCCAAAAGTGGTTATTCTACTTTTGGAATGTTTTTTATTGAGCTAAAAATACTAATTTTTAGTTCAGTTAAATAGAGAAGAATAAGGCGTATAGTACGTACATATAGTAGATGGGGGATAAATCATACTAAATTATGAAGATTAAAATCAGAATATTTAAAATAAAACTATTTACAAATACGAAAAAAAGAGTAGAATAATATTAGTTGTAATTTTCAGAAAAATAATCGTTAGCAAGGGGTCTCTCAAGGGTTGGTATTGTACATATAATTGGGGAGGGTATAAAAATGAAGAGAAAAAAGATGAAAAAGTTAACAGCAGTTGTAGTACCAGTTTTAGCGATGAGTGTAGCATTGACAGCATGCTCTGGGTCAGGTGGAGAGAAGAAAACGACTACTACATCTAATAGTGGGGAAGAAAAAAAATCTGATATTAAATATGCAGCGAAGCAAGTATTAAATCGTACGGAAAACCAAGAAATTCCGACGATGGATACTTCTAAATCTACTGATACGTTAGGAGCACAAATTTTAGGGAACACAATGGAAGGTTTATATCGTCTTGATAAAGATAATAAGCCTATTCCGGCTGCTGCAGAATCAAGTACGAAAAGCGAAGATGGTAAAAAATATACGTTCAAACTGCGTAAAGATGCGAAATGGTCAAATGGAGATCCTGTAACAGCGAAAGATTTCGTATATGGATGGCAGCGCTTACTTGATAAAAATACAGCGGCAGAATATGCGTTTATTGCCTACTATATTAAAAATGCAGAGGCAATTAATAAAGGTGAAAAACCTGCAACAGAATTAGGAGCAAAAGCTGTAGATGATTATACACTAGAAGTAGAATTAGAAAAACCGGTACCGTACTTCTTAAACCTATTAGCATTCCCGTCATATTATCCTTTAAATGAAAAGTTCGTAAAAGAAAAAGGAGAGAAATTCGGTTTAGAAGCAGATACAACAGTGTATAACGGGCCATTTGTAATGGCATCGTGGAAACATGAACAAGGTTGGCAGCTGAAGAAAAATGATAAGTATTGGGATAATAAGACTGTGAAATTAGAAGAAATTAATTACAGCGTTGTAAAAGAAGTGGCTACAAAAGTAAATTTATATGATACAGGATCGATTGACTTTACATTACTGTCAGGAGAATTTGTAGATAAATATAAATCGAATAAAGATGAGTACGGTGAGTATGCAGAATCAAGTACATTCTTCTTACGTTTAAATCAAAAGCGTAACGGACAAGATACACCATTAAAGAGCAAAAAACTTCGTGAAGCAATTGCGTTATCAGTTGATAAAAAAGGTTTAGCAAATGTTATTTTAAATAATGGATCAAAAGCAACAGATCAATTGGTTCCAAAAGGGCTTGCGACAGGACCTGACGGTAAAGATTACCAAGATACGTTTAAAAATGGTCTGAAACAAGATACGAAAAAAGCAGCAGCTGCATGGGAAGAAGCGAAAAAGGAACTTGGAAAAGATCAAGTTACAATTGAATTACTAAGCTATGATGATGGAACTGCGAAAAAGATTGCTGATTATGTTAAAGATCAAATTGAGAAAAATTTAAAAGGTGTAACAATTAACACGAAAATTCAGCCATTCAAACAGAAATTAAAATTAGAATCAGCGCAAGACTATGAAATTTCCTATGCAGGCTGGAGTCCAGACTATGCGGATCCGATGACATTTATTGATATGTTTGAATCGAAGAGCCCATATAACCAAATGAGTTATTCGAATCCGAAATACGATGAAATGGTGCAAAAAGCAGGTAATGAATTATTATCTGATCCGAAGAAGCGTTGGGAAGCGTTAGGAAAAGCAGAAAAATTATTCCTTGAAGAAGATGCAGGGTTAGTTCCTTTATATCAAACAGGAAGATCGTATGTAATGAAACCGAATGTAAAAGGAATTGTGAAACACAACATTAGTCCAGAATATAGCTTTAAGTGGGCGTATGTAACTGAGGATGGCGGAAAGAAATAATATGAAAGCATTTCAAAAGCGGCTAATCTGCTTTTGAAATGCTTTTTTTGTATGAATAAGAGAATAAGGCACATGGAAATTAGAAAGGAGTTCAACAATTGGATAGATAAATGATAGCAGAGATTTCATATTGATGAGAAAAATATAGAACATAGCAATAGAGAAGAATAAGAGGGGATATGTTTACATATAGTAGACGGGGGATAATTCATATAGTAGTAATAGTAAAATAGCAAGTTATTATCATAAAAAAATAAATATTTAGAAAATTTACAAAAATACTTTACAAAACTGAAAAAAATAGTAGAATATTAATTAATAAGAATTTTCTGATAAATAAAGTTGGTAGAAATCTCTAAAAGTTAGTAGCGTACATATAATTGGGGAGGGTACAAGAATGAAGAAAAAGATGAAAAAGTTCACGGCGGTTGTAGCGCCAGTATTAGCGATGAGTATGGCGTTAACAGCATGTTCTGGGTCTTCCGGTGGGGAAAAGAAAACGACTACGACGTCTAATAATGGTGGGGAAGAGAAGAAATCCGATATTAAATATGCGGCAAAGCAAGTGTTAAATCGTACAGAAACGAATGAAATTCCGACGATGGATACTTCAAAAAATACAGATACACTTGGCTCGCAAATTTTGGGGAATACAATGGAAGGTTTATATCGCCTTGATAAAGATAATAAGCCAATCCCAGCTGTAGCAGAATCTAGTACAAAAAGCGAGGATGGTAAAAAATATACATTCAAATTACGTAAAGATGCAAAATGGTCAAACGGTGATCCTGTAACTGCGAAAGATTTCGTATTTGCATGGCAACGTCTAGTAGATCCACAAACAGCTGCTGAGTATGCATTTATTGCTTACTATCTTAAAAATGCAGAAGCAATTAATCAAGGGAAAGCAGAAGTTTCTACGTTAGGTGTAAAAGCAGTTGATGATTATACGCTTGAAGTTGAATTAGACAGACCGGTACCATATTTCTTGAACTTAATGGCATTTGCATCATACTATCCGTTAAATGAAAAGTTTGTAAAAGAAAAAGGGAAGAAATACGGTTTAGAGTCCGATACAACAGTTTATAACGGTCCATTTGTGCTTACTGATTGGAAGCATGAGCAAGGTTGGAAGTTGAAGAAAAATGATCAGTATTGGGATAAAAAGACAGTGAAATTAGATGAAATTAATTATAGTGTAGTAAAAGAAGCAGCTACTAGGGTGAATTTATATGATACAGGTGCAATTGATTTTGCACTTTTATCTGGAGAATTCGTTGATAAGTATAGAAATAAAAAAGATGAGTTTGGAGCATATTCGGAAACAAGTACGTTTTACTTACGTCTAAATCAAAAACGTGGTGGGCAAGATACACCGTTAAAGAGCAAAAAATTACGTGAAGCAATTGCATTATCGGTTGATAAGAAGGGTTTAACTAATGTAATTTTAAATGATGGTTCAAAACCAGTTGATTACTTAGTAGCAAAAGGTTTAGCAAGTGGACCAGACGGTAAAGATTTCGCAGAAACATTCAAGAATGGTTTAAAACAAGATTCCAAAAAGGCAGCAGCAGCTTGGGAAGAAGCGAAAAAAGAACTTGGAAAAGATCAAGTGACAATTGAATTATTAAATTATGATACTGGTAATGCGAAAAAAGTTGGGGAGTACGTGAAAGATCAAATTGAAAAGAATCTAAAAGGTGTAACAGTAAATATTAAACTTCAACCATTTAAGCAAAAACTAAAATTAGAATCAGATCAAGATTATGATTTCTCATATGGCGGCTGGAATCCAGATTATGCGGATCCGATGACGTACCTTGATATGTTTGAAACAAAGAATTCTCAGAACCAAATGAGCTACTCAAATTCAAAATATGATGACATTATTGATAAAAGTAAGACAGAATGGATGGCTGATGCAAAAAAACGTTGGGCAGAGTTAGGGAAGGCAGAGAAATTGTTACTTGAAGAAGATGTAGCGCTTGTACCTTTATATCAAAGTGCTAAAGCATATGTTATGCAACCAAATGTAAAGGGAATTGTGAAACATAATATTAGTCCGGAATATAGTTTCAAATGGGCGTATGTAGAAGAGAAATAATAAAAGAAACAAGCATTTTCAAGTTGCGGTATTATAGCACTTGAAAATGCTTGTTTTTCTGTGCACTATTTTTTTATGGATGAATATATGTATTATAGAAAACTCAAAGGAGAATCTCATGAAACGAAACACATACATTGATTTTCTAGCTTATTACGGAATAGGGAGTGCTCATCCTGGTGGTTTTACGTTAACGAAGCAATTGCTATCTCAATTGCCACTTAGACACGGAGCAAATGTTCTTGAGATAGGTTGCGGTACTGGGAAAACAGCGGCGTATATGACAAAAGAATTGGGTTATAAAGTGACAGCGGTTGAAAAGAATGAAATTATGATTCAAAAAGCGAAAGATAGATGGTTGTTTGATGGTTTAAATATACAATTGATTCAAGGCGATGTAGAAGGGTTACCGTGTTTAAATGATTCTTTTGAGCTTGTACTTGGAGAATCTATACTCGCTTTTACAAATAAAGAAAAGGTTATTTCGGAATGTTATCGTGTATTACAAAAGGATGGAAAGCTTGTTGTCATTGAAATGATTACCGAAAAACATATTGAGAAGAAAGAGGAGGAAAAGATTGGACAGTTATACGGTATGAAAGAATTATTAACTGAGAATGAGTGGATTCATTTATTTAAAGCAGCAAATTTTAAAAGAATTACAATTGCCGGTGGCGGAACTATTGCAGAAACAGTTGCAGGACATGTGGAAGAGCCAGAGTGGAATGTATCACCGTTTATTCCGGAAGAATTGTATGAGGCGTGGGTGCAACACGAACAAGTACTGCTTATGTATCAACATATTTTAGGGCATCGGATTTTTATATGTGAAAAATAGAAAAAGAGTTGGCTAAAGATAGTCAACTCTTTACTATGTTAGATGAAAAATAATGCAGCCAAAGTAATTCCAAAAATAAAGCCAAATCCGAGTTCAAGGCCCCAGCCACCGCCAAATCCACAACCGCCGCAACCACGACGGCCACATCCGCAGCCACCGAATCCACCACCGAATCCACCACCGAATCCACCATCGAATCCACCACCACATCCAAATCCACAGTTATCACATCTGCTAAGACCGCCGCAAATATCACATCCGCCATTTGAATATGCGCCATGGTATCCAAATCCTGTATCAAAAGATGAACGCTGCTGTACTGGCTCAATCCAAACAGAATCATTTGTCACGTCTATTATTTTTCCTAAATGGATATGACCATCACGATCTTCAATTCGAACAACTTTTCCGAAATAACGTTGGCATGTATTATAACATTTTTGTCTATGCATGTTCTTTCCTCCTTCCGTATTACCGTAATACGATATGTAAGCAGGACAAGTGCGGCTTGTACGAATGACCTATCTATCATAATTGTTATACGAAAGGGGAAATATACGAACAGGATACATAACGAGGAGGAAGAGAAATGAAATCTACAGACCAATTTCAGACGTACGAAGTTCCTTGGGAGGAATTAATAGAAGCACTGCGAGGTGAAATGAAGAAACAAGTAGGAGCGGATATTATTGATACGGTCGTATGTAATTTGGAAGATGGTTTTGAAGTGTATACATATGTGCAGGGGGATTTGGATTTCGAGTATACAGAAGCTCTTGAACGAAAATATGGGAGTGACGGGAAAATCCCTAATTTGTTAACAGTTATGCTGGTAGCTAGCATTTATAATACGGGTGAAGAGAATATACGTTTACATGCAGATCAAAAGGAAAATCCGATTGTTGAAGTATATGTGAAGAAGTAAAGAGTGCGCTAATTATAGCGTGCTCTTTATTTCTTGTATTGAAAAGAAAATCAAACTTTAATGGTGGAATTTATAGCGGGAAAAGTATGAAATCTATGTGTTATTTCAGATATATAATAAGGAAAAAATTCGAAATAAAATATGGGAGTAGTTCATTTTTGTTTACATAATGTAATTGCTTTGAACTGTTGTCCTAAAATACAAGTCATATATCTTGTTTCCCCTCATAAATTTAAACATAGGAATTTGTCTACAAAGGTGGCGAAGCCTCATCATGAAAATTCGAATTTGTGCCACGTTCATGTTGTTTCTATTTATATGTTTACCTTTTTCAGTTTTTGCAAAAGGAGAGGAGGCAAAGGAAAGGGTCGTTTCACTTGTATATGATGATTCGGGCAGCATGAGAAATAACGATCGCTGGAAGTATGCCAATTACGCCTTGCAAAGTTTAGTTGCGCTATTAGATGAGAAAGATAAATTTTCTTACGTTCCAATGAGTAAGCCAAATGATCCGTTAAACATTTCGTTAACAAAGGATCAAAGGCAAACAGAAATTAATGGAATCGGCGCGTGGAAAACATATTTAAATACTCCATTTAGCGCAGTAGAAACGGCGATGCAATCTATAGAGAAGGAAGCAGATATAGATGGGAAACGTGAATTTTGGCTTATTGTATTAACTGACGGGGCATTTAATGATTTGGAGAAAGATAAGATTGGCGGAAAAGAACAAATTACACAGAAGTTAGCGCAGTTTAAGAAAGAGATGGATTCTAAAAAGATCTCTTTACACCCAGTCTTAATCACGATGGAAGAGGATTTAGGGCAGCAAGAAAAAGAGCAGTTAAATACGTTTAAAGAGATTTGGAAAAAAGAAATGAATGGAGTTGTCATGCCGTCTAGCGGTGAGGATGGTATTGTACAAAGTGTGAATCAAGTGGCAGCATTAGTTGCAAATCGTGATCCATTTTCTTCTGTTGAGTCGATTGTCAAAACGAAAATAGTAGGGAAAAAAGTAGAGATTACAACACCATTTCCATTAAAGCGTATGACGCTTGTACGACAATCACCTTCTTTGTCTAATTATAAAGTTATGCAACTTTCCAAACCGTTACAATTGCAGTCTTCTTTTTCTATACATGCACCAGGAGAAGCTAAATTATTCGGAAATATAGTGCATGTAAGTACAGCGAACCAGGAAGTGATTAAGCCAGGGACATATACGATAGAAGTGGATCAGGACATTGAGAAAGAGGGATTACAAGTACTTGTTGAACCAGCGCTTAATTATACTGTTTCTACGTACGACAAAGATGATAAAGATAGAAAAACGCTTGAAAAAATGTATGAAGGTGTGACAGCTGTTATTGAAGCGAAACCTACTGAATTACCAATTCAAACTTCTTATTTCGAAGCAGAAGTAGAAATAGACGGAAAGCAGTATCCGATGAAGTGGGATGATAAAAGACATGTGTTTTATTACGAGACACAGGTTGGTAAAGAGTTAGTACGCGGGAAAGTCCATATGAATATAAAGGGATTTTATAGACAGACGAAAGAATTCAAGATTGAACCAGCTGAAAAACCAAAATTAACACTTCAAGCTGTTACGAAAGATTATGAAGAAAAGGTAACAAATTTAGAAAATAGTAAACCATTTATTTTACAGCCCCAGTTAAATGGTAAACCGATGACAGAAGAGGCTGTAAAGAAACTATTAAAATCTACTGGTGTCACATCGAATCAATCGATCAACTATGAATTAAAACAGCATGGTAGTCAAGTTTATGTTTATCCTCGACCTTATTACTCCGACACATTCAATTTTACAGATACCGGCACCGTAGAGGCTACCATCACGATCAATGATTCAAAATTACAAGAAGTAAAGGAAAAGATTGTACTGCACATTGAAAATGCGCCGTTTTTTGAGAAGTATGCGCTCGTTTTTAAATTTGTAATTCCTATTACTTTATTACTTTTAATAGTAGGAATTATTATTTTAGGATGGATTGTTCGTCCGAGATTTCATCGGAAAGCATTACTATATTACGAATGGGATCAAGAAGTAGCGAAAGATTGGCTTTATCAATCTGAACCAGAGTTACTTAAAAATAAATGGTGGAAGCACTATTTTGGCATTCCATTCCGAGCAGAAAGAAAGACGGTGCAATCTGTAACATTAATAGCGAAAAAAGGATCGAAATCTATATTTGTAGCAAAAGAATCGCAAGTGGTTGGGATGATTATTGATGGGATGTTTATAACAGAGGAAGAGGTAGGAATGGAGCACAAGACGTTGTATCCAAATGAACTTTTAGTAATTGATAGAGGATATGGTAAGGAGATTTACCGGTACGAATGTGAATAGTAGATAGGGTGTAAGAGGGGCGGAGGAGGCCCGGCTCTCTTTATTCTTCTTTTCAAACAAGCAAGAATAGGAAGGTGGTTCACATGACATTACAAGTTCCAACAATTTTAATTGGCTTAGGTGGAATCGGTAGTACTGTCACACATCAAATATATGAAAGATTACCTGAGGAGCGTCGTAAAAAGGTAGCGATGCATGTATTTGATACAGATGTGAATACATTGAGTAAATTTGATCATATTCGGAAGTTTAAGACGCAAACGAGCTCGAGTAAAACACCGAGAGAGTATATTGCGGGAGATCCAACGATTCCAGAGTGGTTTCCGATGGACCCGACTATACTCGATAAACCGTTAACAGAAGGGGCTGGACAGTTACGCGTCATTTCACGGTTAGCGTTACGTGCTGCGATGAAAGAAGATAAACTCACATCGTTTTGGCAAGAAATCGAGAAGATTTTTCCAGTTACAAGTGATCAGACCGAATATGGTGTACGTGTCATTATTGTAACGTCACTAGCTGGCGGAACAGGTTCAGGGATGTTTTTACAAATCGCATTATATTTGCGTGAGATGCTCCGGAAGAAATTGCAGCATCATAACATTTTAATTCGCGGTGCGTTTTTAATGCCAGATGTTTTAGTTAAGACGAGAACGGTTAGTGCGAAAGAGTTTGAAACTGTGCAAGCGAATGGTTATGCATCGTTAAAAGAGTTGCACGCTATTACGCTTGGATCGACTGGTGAATTATCCAAACGAGGCGGCGTAACGATTGAATTAGAATATCGTCCTGATCAAGTGGATGAAGATGGAAGAACAAACCATACGATAAAGCAGCATCATTTACCGTACAATTATTGTTTCTTATATGATTATGAAAATTTACATGGGCACCATTTGCACAATTTATCGGATTATATGGAGCAAATGGCAAATACGATTTATTTACAGTTATTTAGTCCAATGTCTGCAAATCATTTTGCCCAAGAAGATAATCAAATTCAGCAATTGGCAGAATCGAGTGGGAAAGGGAGATATTGCGGAGCAGGAACGGCAAAACTTATTTATCCGTATGAGCACGTTTTGAAATACTGTGCTTTAAAATGGGCGGTGCAAGGTTTAGATGAATCTTGGCTTCATTTAGATCAACTGTTTCAAGAAAAAAAGCAAAGATACGACCAAGATGTCAAACGTGGTATGCAGCGTGAAAAGCCAGAGCGCGGGAAAAGTTATTTAGAAGACTTAGAGCATCTTGCTACTCGGCCAGAACAAGCTCATATTTTTTATAGACAAATGTACCATGAAACACGTGAAGGGGCAGAGGGTGGTAAGCTCGGTGTTGCAAAATCAAAATTGTTTTTAGATGCTGTAGAGAGTTACGTACACCGTACAGTGCAAAAAGATGAGGAATTAAACCGCCTGCAGCATGAGTGCAAAATATCGGCTGCGAAGCTTAAAATGATGGAACAAATGAAGGGGGAAGTAGCGAGAGTTGATCATGCGGTTCGTTTATATGCTTATGCCATTCCGAGCCGTGTACATGAGCATGTTACTACCCTTTTATATGACATGATCGAATCAGACCGCTTTACACCGAGTGGCTCAGAAGGACAGTCTTACCAATTAAATACATGGTTTTTAAAGAAAACGGATCCAGTTCATCCAGTTGCAGCACGTTTTATGCTGTATGAAATTCGTAAGCAGTTAGTAGAGAAGATGAATCGACTACATGAAAATAATGAACAAAAGCGTAATTTAATTCAAAACTACGATAAGAAATTTAATGTGAGTAATATTGATGGAACTGTAACGGCTGTTCGCCGCGTTGAAATTGCGCAGCAACAAGGCTGGTTTGGAAAAATGATTAATAATCAGCAGCGTTTGTTTAAAAAAGAATTTGAAGATATTGTAACGCAGTACGTACACAAATTAAGTGAGTATCGTAAAGAAATGTTGTTAGAACTCGTGTATCAATCGCTATACCAAGCAGTTGATAAAATGATTCAATATTGGGAAAGATTCTTTGATAATTTATACGAAACACGTGAAAATTTATTGTTTGAAATCCAAAAGCGAAGCAAGGAATTTGAGGGGAAAACGAACCCGACGAATGTATACGTATTAGCTGAAGAGAAATTGCAAGAAAAGATTTGGCAAGATATGCAGCAACATTTAAATTTAGGTGTATTACCGAAAGATATATCGTCCGAAATTTATATGAGCTTGTACGGGGAATATTGTCGTGATGCGAAAGCCGAAGAAATTCAGTCGAAAAAGGTGGAAGACTTCTATCGTGAACATATATTGAGTTATTGTTATGACGAACTTCAAGTGCGCTATCGTGACAAACTAGAGCTTAATATCGTTGAAGCATTGCGAAAAGAAGCAGATTTCAAGAAACGTGATCGTGATGAATACGTTCGTGAAAAAATTGAAGATCTTTTCCATTTAGCAAGTCCGTTCGTTCCGAAAGTTTCTCATCATAGAGAGTTACAATATTGGGGCGTACATCCTTCTTTAAAACAAGAATTGCAAGAAGAGTTATTGCAAGAAATGTTTAAAGAAAAAGATACGGTAAACGAGGCGTTTTCACCATTTGAAGTGATTTGTTATCGTGCTCATTACGGATTATCGCTACAAGATTTTCCTAAGCTTTCATCTGGACATATTGCGAATGGCTTTATGAACGATAAAGGTGATTATTTTCAATCGTATTATCGCCGCGTGAACAAATTAAATAGTAAAAAATCTAGTTTGACGCCGCATTTAGATAAATATTGGCACTTACCAGCCTTTATGCCAGACTTGAATGCAACGCAAACGAAGTTAGATTACGATAAATGTAATCGTGCTCTTCTGTACGCGTATATGTATCGCTGGATTAGCTTAGTTGCTGTTGATGGACAGTTCGTGTATCAATATAATGGTGTTGGCCGTAGCTTTTTAATTCAGTCGATGGGGAAAAATATTTCAAGTGAAAGTTATAAGTTGCACAGAGCATTGCTTCATAATCCGTTTATTTATGAAAACATCTTGTCACGATTTGAAGAAGAACAAGAAAAGGCAATGATACAAGGTGGACATTTATATACACATGCATTTGTATTAGGCGCTCAAGATATAAGATGGCTCCGTAAAGAGCATGTTCATAATATTTTAGATATGATTTTAATGTATGACCGTGAGGCAAAATATGACCCGACGTTAGAAGAAACATCTGACGATTTGTTAAGGCTATTCCTTGATGAAATTGAGCTGTATTTCCAAAACTATTACGGAACAGGTGCAGATATGGTTGCGAAGAAAGAGAAAGAGATGTTTATGAAACAATTGTGGGATCGTTCGTATGCGAAAGGGTATGTGGATCCAAATAGTGCACCTTATAAAAAATGGCAAAATGTATTACATGTTCCCGATGAAGAAGAAGTGCCAAAAACGAATGTATAATGAGTAAAAAGGGAATCCTTAAGAATGGCAATACAACTTTAGAAATGAGGGATTCCGATGCCGTTTTTAGGAAGTGTATATCAAATATTTGGATTATATCCAGAAATTTATTATGGAATGATTTCAGCGGAAATCGCTGAACAACAAATGGAAGAACAGAAAGAACAAGAAAATCAAGAGACTGAATTATAAAACCATGCAGGCTACTCGCCTGCGTGGTTTTTTCGTGTTACAATAAAGCGAATTTTTTAAGGGAGAGAATAAGATGAAATGGATATACTTTATTATTATTAACGTTATAGCATTTAGTATGATGGGGCTTGATAAGCGAAAAGCGAAGAAAAAGCAGTGGAGAACGCCAGAAAGTACGTTGTTTTTATCAGCTGCAGCTGGAGGAGCGGTTGGAGCTTGGATTGGTATGTATATGTTTCATCATAAGACACATAAAAGTAAATTTGTCTTCGGTATTCCAGTGCTCGTTATTATAACAGTAGGAGTGTTTTTATACATATAAAGGATTTGCAAAAGGAATGTCGAAAGAAATGCAGATTGAATATTGGTAAAGTAAGCATGTGAGACTTTATAATGAAGAAAAAAAGAGAAGAGGAGAAAAAGGAAGATGGGGAGTCAAACAGCAGAGCAAAAGCAGGGGATTATATATGCAGCAGGTGCGTATACGATGTGGGGAGTCCTTCCGATTTATTGGAAATGGGTGGAGGAAGTACCGGCAGATGAAATATTAGCGCATCGCATCGTTTGGGCATTTGTTTTTATGTTGTTAGTTTTAGGAGTAACGAAGAGGTTTCGTCAGTTTGGTGGGGAGTTAGTGGCACTTTTTAAACGACCTAAATTATTAATGTCATTAACAATTGCTTCGGTACTTATTAGTGGAAACTGGTTTGTATACATATGGGCCGTAAATCATAACCATGTAATCGAAGCAAGTCTTGGGTATTATATTAATCCACTTATAAGTATTTTACTTGGTACAGTTGTTTTAAAAGAGAAGCTTAATTTTTGGCAATATGTTGCGGTTGGTTTAGCTGGATTGGGCGTTGTTATTTTAACGATACGTTTCGGATCAATTCCATGGGTCTCTCTTTCACTTGCTTTTTCATTTGGATTATATGGATTAACGAAAAAATTATTAAATTATGATGCAACAATTGGGCTTACGATGGAAACGATGTTAGTGACGCCATTTGCACTTATATATTTGTTTATGACAGGAGTTCATGGCTTTGGTTCGTTCGGTTCTATTTCGGCAATATCAACGTTTCTTTTAATAGGGGCAGGTATTGTTACAGCGTTACCACTCTTTTATTTTGCTAAAGGAGCACAACTTATTCCGCTCTATATGATAGGGTTTTTACAATATATCGCGCCGACTATTAGTTTAATTTTAGGTGTGTTCGTTTTTGGTGAACATTTCACATCTACTCATATGATTGCATTTTTCTGTATATGGATTGCTTTATTTGTCTTTTCAATGGCGAAAACAAAGTTTCTACTACAGAAGCAACCAAAATTTATTAAAAATAAATCAGCAAAAGTATCATAATGCGTAGTATTTTCTACGCATTTTTCTTTATACTTATATTATATAGAAATTCCATTATAGTCAGTGAGGAGCTGAAAAACATGGAAACAATTTTACATAATGATCCACTTATAGCAGCTATAATTTCTTGGTTTTTAGCACAGTTAACGAAAGTCGTTTTTAAATTAATAAAAACAGGCGAGTTTGATTTTGCTAAGTTCTTTGCTTCAGGTGGAATGCCAAGTTCGCATGCTTCGACTGTTACTGCACTTGCTACAGGTGTCGGAGTGGTGGAAGGTGTGGAGAGTCCAATATTTGCGGTTGCCGCTATTTTTGCCATTATTGTTATGTACGATGCTTCAGGAGTAAGGCTTGCGGTAAGTAAGCAAGCGAAAATATTGAATGATTTTTTTCATGGTAGACAAACAGAATATAAAAAGTTAAATGAGCTCGTTGGACATACACCGTATCAAGTTGTTGTTGGTGCACTATTAGGAATTGTTGTCGGGGTTGGGTATTGTTTGTAAGCAGAATGTGTGTAATACACGTTCTGCTTTTCTTTGTTTTCATACATATTTAGATGAGTTTTCGAATATCGTATACGGACTTAGAAAGGGTGGGTGAGCGGTGTGCTACTATATGACAAAGTGCATGAGGAGATAGAGCGGAGAACGACTGCACTTCAAACGATGCAAAGGCAAGACGGAACGTGGCAATTTTGTTTTGAAGGAGCTTTGCTAACGGATTGTCACATGATTTTTTTACTCAAATTATTAGGGCGAAATGACGAAATAGAACCGTTTGTGAAAAGGTTAGTATCTCTTCAAACAAATGAAGGGACTTGGAAATTATACGAAGATGAAAAGGGAGGGAATTTATCCGCGACGATTCAAGCATATGCTGCTTTACTTGCTTCGGAAAAATATTCGAAAGAAGATATGAATATGAGGCGAGCTGAAATGTTTATTAAGGAACACGGGGGAGTTTCTCATGCTCATTTTATGACGAAATTTTTATTGGCGATACATGGAGAATATGAATTTCCTGCGCTTTTTCACTTTCCAACGCCAATCTTATTTTTACAAGATGACTCCCCCCTCAGTATATTTGGGCTAAGCAGCTCAGCGCGTATACATTTAATTCCGATGATGATTTGTATGAATAAGAGATTCCGTGTAGAGAAAAAGTTATTGCCAAATTTAAATCATATTGCAGGCGGGGGTGGGCAATGGTTTCGAGAGGAGCGGTCTCCGCTGTTTCAATCGTTGTTAGGTGATGTGAAAAAGGTAATATCGTATCCATTATCGTTACATCATAAAGGATACGAAGAAGTAGAGCGCTTTATGAAGGAGCGTATAGATGAAAATGGAACATTATATAGTTACGCCAGTGCTACGTTTTATATGATTTATGCTTTGCTTGCATTAGGGCACTCTATTCAGTCTCCAATTATTAAGAAAGCTGTGACAGGATTAAAATCTTATATATGGAAGATGGACAGAGGAAGTCATTTGCAAAATTCTCCTTCTACCGTATGGGATACCGCTTTACTTAGCTATTCCTTGCAAGAAGCTAAAGTTACAAATGAAAATAAGATGATTCAAAGGGCGACGGAGTATTTATTGCAAAAACAACAAACTAAAAAGGTAGATTGGAGCGTACATGCATCATCACTTGTAGCTGGCGGTTGGGGATTTTCAGATGTTAATACGACGATCCCTGATATAGACGATACTACAGCTGCCCTTAGAGCGTTAGCGCGAAGTAGAGGGAATGATAGAGTAGATGATGCGTGGGGAAGAGGTGTGGAATGGGTAAAAGGATTGCAAAACAATGATGGAGGCTGGGGAGCTTTTGAACGAGGGGTAACGAGCAAGTTACTATCGAATTTGCCGATTGAAAATGCGAGTGATATGATAACCGATCCGTCCACACCAGATATTACAGGTAGGGTGTTAGAATTATTCGGAACGTATGCACCGAATGAATTGCTTGAAGAGCAAAAAAAGAAAGCTATCAAATGGTTAATGGATGTACAGGAACAGAATGGATCATGGTATGGAAAATGGGGGATATGTTATATATATGGGACATGGGCAACGATGACAGGCTTACGTGCATTAGGAGTGCCTTCTACTCATCCATCGTTGAAAAAAGCAGCTTCATGGCTCGAACATTTGCAGCATGAAGACGGAGGGTGGGGAGAATCCTGTCAAAGTAGTGTAGAGAAAAAATTTATTTCTTTACCTTTTAGTACGCCGTCACAAACAGCGTGGGCACTTGATGCACTCATTTCTTACTACGATCAAGAAACACCGATTATTCGAAAAGGAATTTCATATTTGCTTGCGCAGTCTACTATGAATGAAAAATATCCTACTGGTACAGGGTTACCGGGGGGCTTTTATATTCGCTATCATAGTTATGGGCATATATATCCGTTACTTGCTTTAGCGCACTACGTAAAGAAATATAGAAAATAAACCGAGAGATACTCTCGGTTTATTTTGATGGGTAGTAGGTCCCTGTTGAAAAGAATAAGGAACGTTGTAGTGCCTTATTTTTCTATTGATTGGCGTTTTTGACGTGCATCAGCGGCATTTGCACGTGCGTTTGCTTCTAAGTCATTGTGGTCAGCGAGTTCGCGAGCGAACTCAACATCAATGCCATCGGCAGCTTTGTTTCGATTTACATTCTTTTTTTTCATTCGACACAATCTCCTTGTGTTTTATGCGGTGTTGCAAAGTTAGTTTGACACAAATAGACTTTTTTATACAAAGAGGATTTGGAAAGCATAGAGCCGAAATATACAATATAACTAATAGAAATGGGGGATAGAGATGGAATCATTGAATGGGAAAACAGCTGTTGTAACGGGTGCTGCGCAGGGGATTGGAAAAGAAATCGCACGAGTTTTTGCAAAACTAGGGGCCAAAGTATTAATTAGTGATGTAAATGAAGAGAAGCTACAAGAAACGACACGTGAATTATCAGATGAAGGGTATGATGTGAGTTTATATCGATGTGATGTGAGTAATCAAAATGAAGCGAAGTCGTTAATTGAATATGCGGTGCAAAAATTTGGTACATTACATATTTTAGTGAATAACGCTGGAATTACAAAAGATGCAATGTTACATAAGATGGAGAAATCAGCTTGGGAACAAGTATTACAAGTGAACTTAACTGGCGTTTTTTACTGTATGCAGCCAGCGCTTCTTTATATGAGGCAACAAGGGTATGGGCGGATTATTAATATTTCTTCTATTAGTAGGGAAGGAAATATTGGACAAGCAAATTATGCGGCTACAAAAGCAGGGGTTGTAGGTTTAACAAAAACAGCAGCGAAAGAGGTTGGGAGTTTTGGTATTACGTGTAATGCGATTTGTCCAGGATTTATGGATACTGATATGACAAAAACAATACCGGATAAAGTAAAAGAGAAAATGGTTGGAGCGATTCCAGTTGGAAGAATCGGAACGCCGGAAGATATTGCAAACGCAGCTGCCTTTTTAGCATCAGAGTATGCGTCTTACATTACAGGAGAGGTATTAAATGTGAGCGGTGGGTTGCAAGTGTAAATGAATACATAATGAAAAGAACCTGACCGAGTAGGTCAGGTTCTTTCTCGTTAATTTAAGTTAATCCAAACGCTCTTCACTTCTGTATAGTTGTTCAGCGCGTAAGATCCCATTTCGCGGCCAAGACCGGATTGTTTAAATCCTCCAAATGGAGATGCTGCATCAAAGACGTTATAACAGTTTACCCATACAGTACCAGCACGTACTTTACTTGCAACATAGTGTGCTGTTTTAACATTTTCTGTCCATACACCAGCCGCTAAGCCGAATTGTGATTTATTTGCACGTTCAATTACTTCATCAATATCGTTAAAAGGTATTGCAGAAATAACTGGACCGAAAATTTCTTCTTTTGCGATCGTCATTTCGTCATTTACGTCAGCGAATACTGTAGGAGAAACGAAGTAGCCTTGATCGAATGGATTATTTCCTCCGCAAAGTACTTCAGCGCCTTCTTCAATCCCTTTTTCAATGTAGCTCATTACACGTTTTTGTTGTTCTTCGGAAACGAGAGGACCGATTGTTGTTTCAGGGTTAAGACCGACACCTTGATTTAGTTTTTTAGAATAGAGGACGAGATCAGCCATGACATTATCATACATTTTCTTTGGAATAAATAAGCGTGATCCAGCAGAGCATACTTGTCCTTGGTTAAACATAACACCAGAAAGTGCACCAGGAATCGCGCGAGATAAGTCGGCGTCTGGTAAAATAATGTTCGGTGATTTACCGCCAAGCTCTAAAGTAACACGTTTCAATGATTCAGATGCTTGTCGCATAATTTGTTTACCGACTGGAGTAGAGCCAGTAAATGCAATTTTATCAACGAGTGGATGATTAACAAGTGCTTGTCCAGCTGATTCACCGAATCCAGGAACGATATTAATAACACCTTTCGGGAATCCAGCTTCTTCAATTAATTCAGCTAAGTATAGAGCGGATAGTGGAGTTTGTTCTGCAGGTTTTAAAACGATTGTACATCCTGTAGCAAGCGCAGCTCCCATTTTCCACATTGCCATAAGAAGTGGGAAGTTCCAAGGGATAATTTGACCGACGACACCAACAGCCTCATGGCGTGTATAGTTAAAGTAATCACCGGAAACAGGAATTGTTTGACCAACAATTTTCGTCGCCCAGCCAGCATAATAGCGCATATGCTCAATTGCAAGTGGTATGTCTGCCGCCATTGTTTCACGGATTGGCTTTCCGTTATCTAACGTTTCGAGCTGTGCGAGCTCTTCTTTATGCTCTTCCATTAAATCAGCGAGCTTGTACATAAGACGGCTGCGTTCAGCAGTGCTCATGCGTGACCAAGGACCTTCATCGAAAGCCATTCGAGCAGCTACCACAGCTTTATGAATGTCTTCGCGACCAGCTTCAGCAACGATAGCGAGTGTTTCACCAGTTGCTGGGTTAGGAGTTTTAAATGTTTTTCCGGAAGCGCTTTCAATGAACGCTCCGTTCACATATAGTTTCTTTGTGCCTTGAAGAAATTTCTCTACCTTTTCATGAAGATTTACAGCTAGTTGACTCATTGTATAACCCCCTTGAAAATATAATTTAAACGCAGTACGAGACGGCGTTTATTCCGAAATCAAGGATGTAGGAACTAGATGGAAAGCCTCTAATTTAAATCATAATTAACAAATGCTGAAAATTCAAATTTCATTTGTGTTACAATTGTAAAAAATATGTAATGTAAGAGGTTCTTCTATATGATTATAAAAAATCCTGCTTGTTTTTGCTTTCTAGTAGGAAAAACTAGAAGAACAATGGTACAATTATACATCGTGAGAGGAGGGGGAAAATGAAGAATTATCATGATGATCCGCGCTTTCGAGTTGCCCATAGAGAAGCGTTAATTGGTCTTGGATTAGCTATTATTAATTTTATAATATGGTATGGATTTGCTTATGGGCTTGGAAGTAAGGATCCGAGTGAATATACATATGTATTAGGTTTTCCAGCATGGTTTTTTTATAGCTGTATCGTTGGATTTATCGTAATGGTTATTTTGCTTATTTTAGTTGTTCGTTTTTTATTTCAAGATATTTCACTCGATGAGGAAGAAAAAAGTGAGGAATGATAGATGAATTGGTATGTAATAATCCCAATGATAATTTCTTTTATCGTTGTGTTTTTAATTGGTGTATATGCATCAAGACGTGTACAGGCAACCGCTAATAATAAATTTTTACAAGAATATTTTCTTGGTGGGCGTGAACTTGGTGGCTTATTATTAGCTATGACGATGATTGCTACGTACGGTAGTGCAAGTAGCTTTATCGGCGGGCCTGGTATTGCTTACAATATGGGTCTTGGATGGGTGCTGTTATCAGCGATTCAAGTTGTAACAGGATATATCGTTTTAACGGTTATTGGTAAAAAATTTGCTATTATCGCTAGAAAGATGGAAGCAATTACGCTTATTGATTATTTAAAGGGCAGATACAATAATAAAGCGGTAGTTGTTCTTTCTGCGTTATGTATTATAATCTTTTTGTTCTCAGCAACAGTAGCCCAGTGGGTTGGCGGAGGACGATTAATTGAGTCGCTAACAGGACTTTCCTACACAACGGCACTATTTTTATTTACATTTTCTGTACTTGTGTATGTGTTAATTGGTGGATTTCGTGCAGTCGCTTTATCAGATACGTTATTAGGAATCATTATGTTAGTCGGAACAACAATCATTTTAATTGCTACTGTCATTGCTGGTGGCGGAGTTGAAAAGATTATGCAGGAACTTATTCAAATTAATCCGAATCTAATAACACCGTTCGGAGCGGATGGAAGTTTAACGAAATCATATGTCACATCATTTTGGATTTTAATTGGGATTGGTGTCGTTGGATTACCGCAAATTAGTGTGCGTGCTATGTCTTATAAAAATTCAAAAGCTATGCACCAAGCATTAATCATTGGAACGGTTGTCGTTGGTACGATTATGATTGGTATGCATTTAACAGGTGTGTTTGCAAGAGTAGTCCTTCCAGGCATAACGGTACCAGATAAAGTAATGCCGCTACTCGCGATGGAAGTGTTGCCACCTTGGTTAGCTGGAGTTTTCTTAGCTGCACCAATGGCAGCGATAATGTCTACTGTGAACTCATTATTATTACTTGTAAGTTCGTCAATTATTAAAGATATATATGTGAACTACATAAATAAAGATGCCGCGGATAGTACGATAAAGAAAGGTAGCCTATTGATTACTGGTATCGTAGGATTACTCGTATATGCTGCCGCTATTAAGCCACCAGACTTTTTAATTTGGTTAAATTTATTTTCTTTCGGTGGTTTAGAAGCAGCGTTCATTTGGCCGATTGTGTTAGGTTTATATTGGAAAAAAGGAAATGCGACTGGAGCTCTCGCATCTATTTTAGTTGGAGTAGGTTCCTATATGTTTATTCACCTTTGCTACCCTAATCCATTCGGTATACATACAGTTGTTTTCCCGATTTGCTTTGCATTTATCTCTTATATAATTGGTAGTATGGTTACGATGAAAAAAGTAGCATAAAAATATAGAAAAACGTAGGGATTTCTAATATGAAGTTCCTACGTTTTTTGTTTATACAAAATTTATCTTTTTCATTCTGTATTCCGTCATGTATTCATAAAGTAATAACAATTGATGGGATGGAGTTGAGGTCTATGAAAAAAATATTATTTTTAGGAGACCCAGGAATTGATGACTCTTTAGCAATTATGTATGGATTATTGCATCCTGATATTGATATTGTTGGAGTAGTAACTGGATATGGGAATGTAACGCAGGAAAAGGCGACGAGTAATGCGGCGTATTTATTGCAAATAGCTGGCAGGGAAGATATACCTGTTATTAATGGTGCTAAAATACCTTTGTCTGGTGATTTTGTGACGTATTATCCAGAAATTCACGGCGTAGATGGCTTAGGACCTATTAAACCCCCAAAAGCTTTTTCACCAAATATAAAACCCTTTTGTGCATTTTTCGATATTCTTGAAAAGTATAAAGGAGAATTAATTATTGTTGATGCTGGTAGGTCAACAACATTGGCAACAGCTTTTATTTTAGAAAAACCGATGATGAAGTATGTGAAAGAATATTATATAATGGGCGGTGCGTTCTTAATGCCTGGAAATGTTACACCAGTCGCAGAGGCGAATTTTCATGGTGATCCTATTGCGTCACAATTAGTTATGCAAAATGCAAAAAATGTGACAGTAGTGCCGCTTAACGTTACATCCGAAGCAATTATTACACCAGAGATGGTAAAATATATTACGAAAAACTCTAAAACAAGTTTTAATAAGTTAATCGAACCGATATTTACGTATTATTATAAAGCTTATAAAAAGTTAAATCCCAAAATAACAGGTAGTCCAGTACATGACGTTGTTACAATGATGGTAGCGGCAAATCCATCTCTTTTAGATTACGTGTATCGTCGTGTTGATGTAGATACGATTGGAGTTGCGAAAGGGGAAAGTATCGCTGATTTTCGCCCGCAACCTGAAGCAAAAGCGTTGAAAAATTGGGTTAAAATTGGCTGGTCTTTACATTATAAAAAGTTTCTAGAGGATTTTGTGAAAATTATGACGTAGACATAATAGGAACATACAAGTTAAAATAATGGAGATGATTATTTAAATAATCATCTCCATTATGTTGTTTTTAAAAGATAAATAGAGAAGAGTTACACAATAGGAGAGGAATTTTACTTGAAAAAAACTATAGTATGCGCAGTGGTTGTGGGTATTTTTGTTTTGCTAATATCAGGTAACTTTTTAGTGAAAAAAGTTTGGAGTTCAAATAATGATGATGCGGAATATATAGCATCCTTTATTGAAGAACATAAAGATGAAAAAAATAGCGCGCTTCTAGTAAAGAGAAATGATAAAGTTGTTTATTCTGTAAATCCAAATGTTGTATTGCCAGTTGCTAGTACGATGAAATTAATTGTGGCGCTTGAATATACGAAACAAGTTACCGAAGGGAAAAGTGATCCGTCTAGTTTCGTCTCAATTAATGATGTGAATCGTTATTATGTACCAAATACAGATGGTGGTGCACAAGACAGGTGGCAAAATTATTTGCAAAAAACAGGGAAGATAACTGAAGGAGCGGTTTCTTTAGAAGAAGTTGCAAAAGGAATGGTTAAGTTCAGTTCAAATGCAAATACTGAATATTTAATGGAATTGTTAGGGCTAGATAACATTAATCGAAATTTACAAAGCTTATCGCTCCCTGCACACCAACCACTATTTCCGATTGTTTCATCATTATATATTCCAGGATATTTGCATAAAGAATTACATGTTCCAAAATATAAAATAGAGAAAAAGTTAAAAGAAATGTCCCAAGAGCAATATCGAGAGTATGCCATGATTATTCATGAACGCTTAAAAAAGAAGGGACCATTATTACAGAAGGAAATTCCTCTTTATTTAGAGGAACGATACGACAAAATTTGGTCGGATAGATTGCCTGCTGCTTCGGCAAATGATTATATGGTATTGCTTCAAAAGGCAAATCATAAGGGTGGTCTTACAGAAGCTGAAGAAAAAGTGTGGGCGAATATCGTTGAAACAGATATGAGCGCAAAGAAATATCGTAAAACATTCAGGCATGCTGGACAAAAGAATGGTTATACACCATGGACGGTAACTAAAGCAGTTTATGCAATGGATAAACGCGGAAACTGTACAGAAATTGTTTTCTTAGCAAATAATTTAAATGAAGATGACAGTGCTGAAATACGTAAACACTTAGCAAATTTACATTTCCAAGTGTTGCAAAGTGATAAGTATGATGCGACTTTTATTAAATAAACTCGGTGCTATAAGCACCGAGTTTATTTTTACGTACAAGCACTTTTTTGCCATCCCTGGGTATGATGGGTAGTAATACTTAGGTGAGAGGGGAAAAGGTGATGAAACAGAGTAAAGAAGAGTTTATAAAGAGTGAAGGCGCTGATTTCCCTGGGAAAACATATGTGGATTGTGTATTACAGCATGTATTTGATTTTCAACGCAATTATTTATTGAAAGATATGTTTCAAGTGCATAGGGCACATATTATTATGTTAACTGAAGAAAAG
Source organism: Bacillus cereus group sp. BfR-BA-01331 (assembly GCF_022663915.1). Lineage (NCBI taxonomy): Bacteria > Bacillati > Bacillota > Bacilli > Caryophanales > Bacillaceae > Bacillus > Bacillus cereus group sp. BfR-BA-01331. Next base: position 126,850 of record NZ_JAKUGJ010000007.1, on the reverse strand, counting down.
TTGATGAAAAGAGAAGAAGCTAAAGTTATACTAACAGCACTTAAAAAGGTAGAGGCAATTCCCAAGGATAGATTATTATATACGGAGCAGCATGAAGATCTTTTTTTCTTAGTTGAACATTTGCTTTCTCAAGAAGCAAAGTGTGAATTTGTAAGTAATATGCATATCGGTAGAAGTAGAAATGATATGGGTGTAACGATGTATCGCATGAGTTTACGGCAATTTGTATTGCGGTTAATGGAACATCATTTATTGCTGCAAGAAAGTATGCTGGAGCTCGCCGGTGAACATATGGAAACAATTATGCCCGCGTATACACATACCCAACCAGCGCAGCCGACAACATTTGGTCATTATGTTTTGGCAATTTACGATACGATGCAACGAGATTTAGAAAGAATGAAAAAAGCGTATCATCTTTTAAATCATTCTCCAATGGGGGCAGCTGCCCTTTCTACAACAAGCTTCCCAATTAAGCGAGAACGAGTGGCACAGTTACTTGGGTTTACAAATGTAATTGAGAACTCATATGATGCTGTTGCTGGAGCGGATTATTTATTAGAAGTTAGCTCGTTACTAATGGTAATTATGACGAATACGAGTAGGTGGATTCATGATTTTTTACTATTAGCGACGAAAGAATATGATGGGATTACTGTAGCGAAGCCATATGTGCAAATAAGTAGTATTATGCCGCAAAAACGAAATCCTGTTTCAATAGAACATGCCCGTGCTATTACGAGTAGTGCTTTAGGGGAAGCATTTACTGTATTTCAAATGATTCATAATACACCATTTGGTGATATTGTCGATACGGAGGATGACTTGCAGCCGTATTTATATAAAGGAATCGAAAAGGCGATTCGTGTTTTTTGTATTATGAACGCAGTTATTCGAACGATGAAAGTAGAAGAGGAAACGTTAAAAAATCGTTCATATAAACACGCGATTACGATTACAGATTTCGCAGATGTTTTAACAAAAAACTATGAAATACCATTTCGGCATGCACATCATGCAGCAAGTGCGATTGCGAATATGTCATTGGAGCAGAAAAAGGAATTACATGAATTAAATTTCAAAGACATAAATGTATACTTACAAGAAAATTTGAAAGTAAATTTATTAGAAGAAGAGTGGAAAGAAATTATATCACCAGAAGCTTTTATTCAAAAAAGAAATGTATATGGTGGACCGAGTAAAAAAGAGATGGAGCGTATGATTAAAAATCGAAAAGAGTCATTTCAAAAAGAAGAAGAGGTATTTGAAAAGGAAAAACAAAGAATTTTACAAGCTGAAAATGATTTGAATACGTTAGCTTCGAATATTATTGAATCGTAAAAGAGGGATTTAATGAATTAATCGCCAATACTTAATGAAACTATAAATAGAGAGAAGAGATTGTCGATGATTCAATTACATGTATATGAAGAGATTCTTAATTTTGCAGAAGAGGTTACACCATTTTTAGAGAAGAATGAGCAGGAAAATAATCTCATATTAGGTGTATTACAAATGGTCCAAGAACCGATATTTATAGGAGTAGCAAAACAAGGGGAAGAAATTGCAGCTGTATTTCTTCAAACAGAAGAAAAGAAACAAATAATTGTTGCTACGTCTGAGATTTCGGCAGTAGCTATTAAGGAACTTGCAAAAGAGTTAACGAAAGTATATCCAAATATTCCTGGATTGATTGGTAATAAAAAAATCGTACAGAAATTAGCGGAAGAGATTGCAGTGTTAGAGAATAAGAAAACTAATGTTGCAATGGAGCAAGGTATATATGAATTAAAACAAGTAAAGAAAAAGTGGAACGGAGATGGAATCTTTCGAGAAGTAAGTAGTGATGAGCTAACATTAATAGAGCAGTGGATATATCAATTTTGCGAAGATGTGAAGCTTCCTACTACGAAAGAAGAAGCGAAACAAACTGCTCATACATTAATTACTAATCATCGTCTATTTGGTTTAGAAGTAGACGGGAAGATTGTTTCTGTAGCTGCAAAAACGAGACCGACTACAAACAATATAACAGTTAATTTCGTATATACACCGAAAGAAGCTCGGAAAAAAGGGTACGCATCTAGTTGTATCGCTGCACTTAGTCAACGTATGTTAGATGAAGGCTACAAAACAACGACATTATATACGGACCTGGCAAATCCAACATCAAATAAAATTTATCAAGAGATTGGTTATGAGAAGATGATGGAGTCTGTACTCATATTTTTAGAGAAATAGAATGAAAAGGCACGCTATTATAGCGTGCCTCTTTGTTATTCATCAATTCGAATTACTTCACCCTGCGGGAAATTCTCAGTTTCTAGTAAGTTACGAATAGCTTTCGCAACATATTCAGGTGACAGTAGCTTTCCTTCTTCTTTTAATGCGGTGAATCGATCTAAGTTAATAAAGTCTTCCTTATTTGTTTCACGAATTTGTGCTTGCATATTTGTATCAACAACACCAGGTGCGAAAGCGACAGTTTTTACAGGATATTCTTTCTCCACTTCTTCAGTAGCTACGCACTGTGTAAACATATTTACACCGGCTTTCGTTGTACAATAAGCTCCCCATCCGAAATAAGGATTTTTTCCTGCGCCAGATGAAATATTTATAACGCGTTTATCTACTTTCCAGTCTTTCGTATGTTTCATGAAAGCGGAAGTAAGGATCATCGGTGCAAGTAAATTAATGTGAACGTTCGTAATGAATTGGTCGCTTTCTGCTTTTTCAATCGGCTTCATAGGTGCAACTGTACCCGCATTATTAATTAAATGAATAGAAGATACATTGTCTTCTTTAATAGATGAAATGATTTCGTTAAAGTTAGTTTCTAAATTATGTACATCTTGAAGATCTAAGGGATGGAAAATGCATTTGCTGTTATATTGTTCTGCGAGTTTAGTAAGCTCTTTATTTTCTCTTCTAGAAATAGAGATGATACTCGTGTTTTCTTCTAACAATTGCGCGGCGATTGCCTCACCTAAACCTTGTGAAGTTCCTGTTACGATAACGTAGCGCATAGTGTAATAAACTCCTCTCCATATATGTGGAATTTTGTTGGACAACGTACGTTGCATAGTTTGTCTACATTTTATAGTATAGAGCACTTTTTACTATAAATGAAATGAGATGATTATGTGCCTTTTATGAATCGCTTTACAACGACAGTACCTGGTGCAGTCACGTTCACTGGGAATACGTTAGGGCTTAGCCCTACATCGCCTGCGCCAGGTAATATTTTTGGTACACTTGCTGTATTTACAACGGTAAATACAGCGCTACAAGTACCAGGATTCCCAGCAGGAACAACGGATGAATGGCAATTGAATTCTTCAAGTGCAATTTTAAATCTTCCGGCGGGGAGTAGTGTGTTATATGCGGAATTAGTTTGGGCTGGTACTTACCGGACTGATACGGAAGATGTTTTACCGTTTTTAAATGATGATATTACATTTACAACACCATCAGGGACGTTTGCTGTTACGCCAGATCCCGCTACCGCGCAGCAAGGTTCAGTAGGAAAGCAGTTTTATTATGCTCGCTCTGCTAATGTAACGAATCTTGTAAGTGCAGGTGGGGCAGGCGCATATACAACAGGTGCCGTGCCAGCTGCAAGAACTTCAGCTGATCCAACAATCAGTCGTTCTGCTGGTTGGACACTTGAGGTTGTTTATCAAAATGCAAGTTTACCACTTCGGAATTTGTCAGTATATGCAGGCCAAGAAATTATCGATGCTTCATCCCCGCCAGTTGATGCTACTATTTCAGGGTTTGCTACTCCAGCTACAGGAGCTGTTACAGGAAGAGTGCTCGTAACTGTTCAAGAAGGAGATTCTAACATTTCTGGAGATCAACTTCGCTTTGGTCCGAATGCAAACGCTACAGTTGCATTATTCGGACCGAGAAATCCCGCAAATAATTTCTTTCAGTCTCAAATTTGTAATGATATTGGGGAATTAGATACAACCGGGACGTTTGGAGATTTGAATCAGCCGTTAGGGATAGCTTTGGCCGTTCGAAGACAAGGATGGGATATTACAAACGTAGATGCTTCATCGTCATTAGTTAATAATCAAACTTCAGCAACTGTTCGTTTCGTTACAAATGGTGATGGTTATGCGGCAGCTGGTTTTGGTGTTCAAATTGATGCGACGGGGCCGATTATAAATCCTGTAAAATCAGTTGATAAAACAGTTGCAGGAATAGGAGATATTCTCACCTATACGATTACCGTTCTGAATACAGGAACAGGAAGTGCAGAAAACGTTGTATTACAAGATAGTATTCCGAACGGAACAACATTTATAGCTGGTAGTGTAACAGTAGGTGGAGTAACACAACCGAGTGCGAATCCCGCGAGTGGGATAAATTTAGGTACAATCCCAAATAACACGCAAAGAATTGTTACATTTCAAGTTCGAATAACATCGTTTCCGAACCCAAATCCTATTTCAAACCATGCAATGGTGTCGTACCAATTCCGTCCTTTCGTCGGAAGTCCTCCTATCACAAGTACAGCTTCTTCAAATACAGTACAGACGACGGTAAACCGTGCAAATCTAAGTTTGCAAAAATCTGTAGATCTACAGACGGCAACACTTAATGACATATTAACGTACACAGTGAATGTCACGAACAATGGGAATGTCGCTGCAAATAATGTTATTTTTGTCGATAGTATACCTGCTGGAACAATGTTTGTAACAAATAGTGTTACGGTAAATGGAGTAGCTCGACCAGGAGCGAATCCCGCAAGTAGTATTAATCTTGGAAGTATTAATGCTTCGCAAACGACTGTAGTACGCTTTCAAGTTCGAGTGACATCTAATCCTCTTGTAAATCCAATTCCGAACCGTGCAAGTGCAACGTTTAACTTTATTCCGGTTCCTGGTCAACAACCAGTTTCAGGCCAAGCGACAAGTAATACAGTATTTACTACAATAAATATAGCTGATATAAGAACGAGAAAAACAGTGGATAAAGCTTTTGCGACGGTTAACGACGTTCTTACGTATACCGTTACAATTGAAAATACAGGAAATGTACTGGCGACGAACGTTATTTTTCAAGATCCAATCCCAATTGGAACGACTTTTATACCAAATAGTGTAACTGTTGATGGAGTTTCGCAACCTGGGGCAAATCCAGCGACTGGTTTTACGGTAGCGAATATATCTCCAGGTGGAAGTAGAACGGTGACTTTTCAAGTACGAGTTACATCTACCCCATCAGGAGGCACGATTGCGAATCGCGGTAATGTATCTGCTAATTTCGTCGTTATTCCGAATCAACCGCCAGTAACGATTAATAGGCAAACGAATACCGTTGTAACACAAGTTAATACAGGTGGTTTAAATGTAATAAAAGAAGTGAATACAACGCAAGCAGCAGTAGGGGATACTTTAACGTATACGATTTCCGTTCAAAATACAGGAAACGTTCCGCTAACAAATGTATTTTTCCAAGACCCTATTCCTTCTGCTGTTTCATTTGTTGCAAATTCTGTAACAATTAATGGAGTACCGCAAAGTGGATTGGATCCGAATCCAGGATTTTCTCTTCCAAATATTCCTGCGGCTCAAACAGTTGTAGTCACATTTGACGTATTAATTGTACAGGATCCAGAAAATGAAGATATTTTAAATCAAGCAAATGTAACAGCAAGTTTTCAAGTGAATCCGAGTGAACCACCAGTAACAATTAATGTTCCTAGTAACATTGTTAACACAACTGTACAATCAGGGGATTTTGAAGTTGTGAAATCAGTCAATACGGATGTTGCAACGGTAGGGGATGTTTTAGTATATACAATCGAAATCATAAATGCAGGTAGTGTACCAGCGACAAATGTATTTTTCCAAGATTCAATTCCGCAAGGGACATTATTTATTGAAAACAGTGTATTAGTTAATGGTGTTTTACAAGAAGGAGCAGATCCAGAACTTGGATTCCCACTAAATAATTTGCCTACTGGCGCAAGTGTAATTGTTTCGTTTGAAGTATTAATTGATGAAATTCCCCAAGGAAATAATGTCGTAAATAATGCGAATGTAACTGGAGATTTCCTTGTAAACCCAACAGAGCCACCAATTACTGTAACAGTACCAAGTAATACTGTTATGACAGTTGTGAATTCTTCAGGGCTAAATGTAATGAAGAGCGTAAGTGCTAGTGAAGCCGGTGTAGGAGATACGTTAACGTATACAGTTCGTATACAAAATAGTGGAACAGTAGCAGCGACAAATGTATCATTCCTTGATCCGATTCCATCTGGAACAACGTTTGTTGCGAATAGTGTAACAATAAACGGGATATCTCAACCTGGTTTAGATCCGACAACTGGATTTCCGCTTGCTAATATTCCGGTAGGTACGATGGTAACAGTTACTTTCCAAGTGTTAATTACAAGTGTACCATCAAATAGAGTTCTTCCGAATAATGCGAATGTCACTGCTGATTTCCAAGTAAGTCCTCTCCAGCCACCAATTACAATTGTAACGATTAGTAATATTGTTGTGACGCGAGTGAATGTAGGATCACTTAATGTAATGAAGAGTGTAAATACACCACAAGCAGGTATAGGAGATACGTTAACGTATACGATTCTTATTCAAAATACAGGAACTGTTCCTGCAACAAATACCATTTTTCAAGATCCAATCCCAACTGGAGCTACACTTGTAGCGAATAGTGTAACGATAAATGGAGTTGTTCAGCAAGGTGCGAATCCTATGACAGGTTTTCCAGTACCAAATATTCCAGTCGGGCAAACCGCTACAATTACGTTTCAAGTTACAGTGACGAGTGTTCCAAGTGGAGGGAATATAAGAAATCAATCGAACGTTACTGCAAGTTTCCTTATAAATCCAGCAGGACCTCCTATAACGACTGTTACGAATAGTAATTTTGTAGTGACACAGGTAAATACGGCACAGTTAAATATACAAAAATCTTCATCTGTACAACAAGCAGCACTTGGAGAGACTTACACGTATTCTGTTGTCATTCGAAATAATGGCACAGTACTAGCGACGAATGTTTCTTTCATTGATCCGATTGCAACAGAAACAACATTTGTCGCAAATAGTGTAACGATAAATGGAACGCCTCAACCTGGCTTTGACCCAAATGTTGGTTTCCCGCTCCCTAATATCGCAGCTGGAACATCATTGACAGTAACGTTCCAAGTTACGGTAGTTGCACCGTCTACACGTGGAGCAGTATTAAACACAGCATCTGCTACAGCCACTTTTTTATTAAATCCTTTAAAACCGCCTGTAACAACGACAAATTCAAGTAATACGACAGTAGTTACAATACCGTTACCTCCTCCTGGTGAAGTAACAGCAACAAAAACTGTAAATGTTGCTGCTGGAGCTGTTGGAGATGTATTAACGTATACCGTTCTAATAACGAATGTAGGAATTATACCTGTTACAGATGTACTCTTCCAAGATGTCATTCCAGAAGGATCAACATTTGTCGCAAATAGTGTAACGATAGGTGGAATACAGCAACTTGGTTTAAATCCTGAAATAGGATTTACAGTTACTCCGTCATTAAATGCTGGTGGAAGTATTACGGTAACATTCCAAGTGACGATTACAGAGATTCCAGATAATGAAGTCATATTAAACGATGCTGACGTTACATTTACTTCACAACCAAATCCGCAGGAACCACCGATTACGGAAACGATATTAACAAATTTAGTCGTTACGACGATTAATATAGCGTCTATTTTCCCATTAAAACTAGTAGATAAAGAGGCAGCAACGGTTGGAGAAATATTAACTTACGATGTACTAATTTTTAACTTTGGAACAGTGCCGGCAACAAATGTTCAATTTCTTGATTCTAGTACGAGTGGTGTAGCATTTGTTCCAGGAAGTGTGAGTATAAACGGAATACCAGAGCCTGGATTAGATCCGTTCATAGGCTTTACAGTTCCAGATATACCTGTAGGTGATTTTGTACTTGTCACATACCAAGAGATGGTAACGAGCATACCTCAAGGTGGAACAGTTGTTAACTTTGTGGATGTTACGGCTACATTTGCTGTAAGTGAAACAGAGCCGCCTATTACTGAAACAACGACAAGTAACACGACATTAACGAAAATAAATGAATCTGGTTTGAATGTTTTAAAATCAGTAAGTGAGCCGGTTGTTGCAGTAGGAGATACAATCACATATACAACAGTAGTTCAAAATACGGGAACAGTGACAGCGACGAATGTTCAATATAGTGATGTATTACCTTCCTCTATAACATTCATACCGAACAGTGTAACGATAGACGGTGTGTTACAACCTGGATTCAATCCTAATAATGGATTCACGCTTCCAGATATAAATCCAGGTGAAAGTGTAGAAGTAACCTTCCAAGTAACCGTCGTCAGTGTGCCATCAAACGGAACGATTGCCAATACGGCAAATGTGACTGGAAGCTTTATATTAGTACCAGGAGAACCACCAGTTATAGTAAACCAACCAAGCAATACAACACTCACAACTGTAAATAGAGGACGATTTAATGTTATAAAACAGGTGAACAGGGCTGCGACTCTCGTTGGCGATGTATTAACGTATACAGTGCAAATAACGAATACGGGAACAGTAACAGCTAACAATGTTCAGTTTATTGATACGATTTCAGCAGGAGCGTCATTTGTCCCAAATAGTGTAACGGTAAATGGAACTCCGCAACCTGGTTTGAATCCGATTACTGGGTTTGGAATTGGCGATATACTTGTTGGCAATACGACTATAGTGACGTTCCAAGCGACAGTGACAAATATTCCATCTTCAGGAACAATAACGAATGTTGCAAATATAACAGGAAGTTTTACTTTAGTACCAGGAGAACCACCAGTTGTAGTAACAGAGCCGAGTAATACGACAATAACAAGGGTAAATAGAGGGCGATTCAATGTTATAAAAACTGTCAACAAACAGGCGACACGATTAGGAGATACGTTAACGTATAGTGTGCAAGTTACAAATACAGGAACGGTAACAGCGACAAATGTGCAATTTATTGACGTTCCATCACCTAGTTTAGAATTCGTTCCAGGGAGTGTACAGATAAATGGGATTCCGCAAGTAGGTTTAGATCCTTTTGTAGGCTTTTCATTACCGGATCTTGCAGTAGGGGATGGCGTTTTAATAACGTTCGAAGTAACTGTAATCGCAATTCCGCCTTCTAATAGTATTATGAATTCGGCGAGTGTAACTGGTGATTTTGAATTGATTTCAGGAGAACCTCCATTTACGATAACGAATTTAAGTAATACGACAGTAACACCAGTAAATAGAGGCAGTTTAGATATGCTAAAAGAAGTAGATCATCCAATTGTTGGAGTAGGAGAAAAGGTAACGTATACTGTTCGTATATTAAATACTGGTACGGCTGATGCAATGAATGTTCAATTTATAGACGTGTTATCTCAGGAAGCTGATTTTGTCCCAAATAGTGTAACGATAAATGGAATACCACAGCCGGGGTTAAATCCACAGATTGGATTTACGATACCAGATATCCCAGTCGGTGAAACGGTGATTGTAACATATGAAGCTACGATTACAAGTTTTCCTGATGGTGGTACGGTAGTGAACGTTGCTGGGGCATTAGCAGAGTATATTTTAGTACCAGGAGAGCCACCAGTTACAGTGATGGACACAAGTAATACAGTTATTGTAACGGTAAATACTGCAATTTTATTTGTTGCAAAAGGAGCGGATTTTGAAGTAGCAATGGTAGGAGATGTTGTCACTTACGGAATTGCTGTTATAAATGATAGTACAGTTCCTGTGACGAATATTATTTTAACAGACATCATTGACCCAAATACGTTATTTATAAATGGCACGGTAACAGTAAATGATGTACCTTTTCCATTTGCCAATCCGAATACTGGTATCCCTTTAGGTAATTTTCAGCCAAATGATGCAGCGATTATTAATTTCCAAGTTGTAATAACAGGGGGGCAAATAAATAATTTAGTTACAAATACAGCTACAGCGAATGGGCTTGCAACTGTAAATCCTAATGAGCCGCCAGTAGTAGTTGAAGGCGATAGTAATACAGTTGTTATCCCGTTTATTCCTCAAAATGTTTCAACAACAGTCGTAAAAACGGCAGATCTTCAATCAGCAACGATAGGCGATGTTATTACGTTTACGACAGTTATTACGAATACGGGGGATACAGCGATACAAAATATTCGTTTTCAAGATATGTTAGATAGTAGTTTTCGATTTGTTCCTGGAAGTGTAACTGTTGATAATACGCCAGTGCCAAATGTAAGCCCAGTATTAGGGTTTCTTATAGGAAGTTTAAATCCAGGTGAAGCACGGACAGTTTCGTTCCAAGTAACAGTTCAGAGTGCACCAAGCGGTTCAGGAAATTATATTAATCAAGCGAGTATTCGCTTCGAACATCAAGTAGGCACAGTATTGCCACCTGTTACACAAATAATAGATAGTAACATAGTTGTCATTCCATTTGTTCCAACGATAGAACAAATTTGTGAAACAAACTTTAATTGTTTAGACAAAATTCCATTTCACTGTTCCCCGTGTAATCAGTTGCGAATAAATAAAAAATAAACACAAAAAGAGCATCCTGAAAGAATAGGATGCTCTTTTTGTTTAGATCAAGTAGCTTCTTCTTCGGGAGAAGTGAAAAATTCGTTGACTTTGTTGGAGAGTAGAAATGGAATAGCTCCTTTTATAACGGAAATGTCCCAGTCCCACCATGCAAGGTTTTCTAGTTTTTCAATGATTTCTTGCGGGAAACGATATCGAACTAGTTTGGCAGGATTACCAGCGACGATTGCATATGGAGGTACGTCTTTTGTAACAACACTCTTGGCCCCGATAATGGCCCCGTTACCAATTGTAACACCAGATAAAATGCAGGATTGATAACCAATCCATACATCATTGCCGACTACGATATCACCTTTTGAAGAAGGATGACCAGTAATGTGTGCTCCTTCTTCGAAGAGGACATTAAATGGATAAGTTGTTATCCAATCAGCACGATGTTCACCGCCAAGTACGAAAACGACTTCTTCTCCTAATGAACAAAACTTACCTATTTTTAATTTTGTTTCATCATTCCAAGAAAAAATAATAGGGCCTACTTTACTGTAAGTATAATCACCGATATCATATTTATTATATTCAGGTTTTTGATTTAAATATAACATACCAATTTTAGCATCCTCTCTAAAGAAAGTAATGGATATGGAACATTATATGCAAGGTGAAGTAAGGCGAACTATGTTGTATGAAATAGTAATGTGCAAAAATGTTAGTAGGCAAGATGAATAAAAGGGAGTGAAATGTATGAGATACGAAATGGGATTATATAATAAACCTTTTCAGTCGATTCAATTAGGAAAAAAAGTATATGAAGTACGCTTATACGATAAAAAACGTCAACTTATAAAACAAGACGATGAAATTGTATTTACGAACCTTACGACAGCAGAAACGATGGCTGTAAAAGTAACGGAGATAAAACGATACGAAAGCTTTAAAGCAATGTACGAACAAATTGATAAAAAATTATTTGATTGTGAAGAACTTAGTATAAAAGAAATGTTAGAAAGTACATACGGAATATATACGAAAGAACAAGAAAAAGAATGGGGAACAGTTGCGATTGGTGTTGAGGTAATAAAGTGAGAAGAAATCGCGGTGCAGCTATAATTATACAAGGTGGTAAAATCGCTCTTATAAAACGTGTTCGAGAAGGTGAAATGTATTTTGTTTTTCCAGGTGGGGGAATTGAAGAAGGAGAAACACCTGAAGAAGCAACGAAGCGAGAGGTCTATGAAGAATTAGGGATACATATACAAGTGAAGAATCTGATTGCAAAGGTGGAGTATAAAGGTACGGAGTATTATTATAATGCCCATATTATAGGTGGAGTTTTCGGAAGTGGTAAAGGCGAGGAGTTCGAGCTGAAAGATAGAGGGAGTTATATTCCTTTATGGATGCCGGTAAATGAGTTGCCAAATTTAAATGTAAAGCCTTATGATGTGGCCAAATGTGTATTTGATTATTATGGAATATAAGGTCTGACAACATACAAAAAAAACCATTGACATAGCCTTCTGATTTAAGTATTGTATTCGAGTATGTTTATAATCAGGAGGTTTATATGAGCAATCAAACTACTACACATCATGTGAAAATGACAACAGCAGATCCATCTGGAATTGGTCTATTTGGATTAGCGATGGTAACACTTGTAGCATCATCTCAAAAGTTAGGCTTAACAGATGGCGTTTCACTTGTATTACCATGGGCAATCTTTTTAGGAGGATTTGCACAAATCTTTGCATGCATTCACGATGCAAAGCATAACAATACGTTCGGTACAACAGCATTTGGTGCGTACGGCCTATTTTGGTTAGGTGTTGGAATGACTTGGTTAATTCAACTCGGAGTATTTGGCGAAAAATTAGCCCAAACTGCAGATTCAAAACAGCTTGGTGTAGCCTTTATCGGATACTTGATTTTCACGATCTTTATGACAATTGGTGCAATGGAAACACATAAAGTATTATTTATGATTTTCGTCCTTATTGATTTCTTATTTATCGGTCTTTCATTAAGTACTTTAGGTGTTATGCCGCACGCAATGCATAATTTAGCAGCGTATTCTGAACTATGTATTTCATTATTATCTTTCTATGGTTCAGCAGCAGCTGTGTTAAATACACACTTCGGAAAAGTTGTATTACCAGTTGGAAAACCATTTGGTATTTTTAAAAAGTAATAAAAAAGAACAGATGATTGTATAGTCATCTGTTCTTTTTTATTTATTTATTGCTACAGCAGTAGATCCTGTCATTTCGGAAATCTTTTGAGAGCTTGCTGGGCTGCCATCTATCGTTACATGAACTTGTTGTTTAGGGTTCGAGGTAACAACCCAGGCGTTTGGTAAATAGCGTGATTTATGAGATAAGGTTGAAGGGATGTTTAAAATGTCTCCCATTGCGTACAATGTTGCTGACGAGCCCCCGTCCATTGCCATTGCATTTATGGCCCCTTTTTCATAAAGAATATCTTGGCAGTCTCTTAAAGAAGCTCCGATACTATGAGGTTGTCTTCCATCAATGATGAAAAACATAATTGATCCATCTTTTTTCTGAGCCATAATACTTCGGGGACCATAGCCCCATCCGCCATCATTTGTAATCATTTTTTCGCCATTTACAATTAGTTGAGGCATAAAGCCAGCAGCGGAAACGACATTCTTATTTAACAGTTGATTAGCAGAAAACTCTCCTGAAACCATTTGTCCGTATTTTGTAAGTCCACTGACGAGAGTAGGGGTATTAATGTCTTGCGGTGTGTTTATAACTTTCCCGTTTTCAATAACAATACCGATGCCTGTTTTACCACCACCATGCCCCGTTTCATCCCAGAACCCACTAGCATTTACAGCAGCAAGTGCATGGTTTCGTTTTGCCATGACATATATTTTTTCTCCAACGTCTTTCCCTTCTGAACCTTGTTGTGTAACGAGCTTTACATTTAATGGATTACTAATAGTCATTAATTTACCTTCAAAAAAATGATCATTGTATTTTTTCTTTATCGTTTCAATCGAAATGTTTAATGGTGCATTTTTCTTTCGCTCTAATTCTTGTTTTGAAAGTTTAGTATTGGCAAAATCGCTATTTTTCCATTTTGGATTTGTAATGGATTGAGAAATATCATTTAACTCGTTATCAGACAGTAATGTAATTTTTGCGTATTGCGGATGTTGAGACGTTAAAATACTTTCCGCTGCGATGACACGTAAATTATGGCCGTATGAAGTGCCAAATAGAATAATGGCACCCACTGTTAATAATAGTGCTGTCAAAAGGGATGATATTTTTAAAAGTCTAATAAAAAATTTTTTCATTAGAAAGACTCCTCTTTTTGTAAGATCGAAATTGTTTGTTACCTAAAAATAATGAAATGTGTAAATGGCCTTTCGCATTATATATGCAACATATTAAATGTGAAAGGATGTATATACAATAAGTTGAGAAACTAGATTTGGCAATAGATGAATATGAATGTTAATACTCAAAATGAAAAGGGAATAGTCAGATGTACCATTTCTTTTAACATAAATGAAAAGGATATAAATTGAATGAAAATAATAATTGAAATTGATTCTCATTATTAATATAATGAGAATGAGAATCAATTATTGTAAGAGGGGGATGCCAAAGTGGCGAAAATTTTAATAGCGTATGCAAGTATGTCAGGGAATACAGAGAGTATTGCTGACTTAATTAAAGTAAGTTTAGATGCCTTTGATCACGAAGTAGTATTGCAAGAGATGGAAGGTATGGATGCTGAAGAATTATTAGCTTATGATGGAATCATTTTAGGATCTTATACGTGGGGTGATGGTGAATTACCATTTGAAGCGGAAGATTTCCATGATGAGTTAGAAAATATAGATTTAACGGGTAAAAAAGTGGCTGTTTTTGGATCAGGTGATACGGCGTATGAGCTGTTTTGTGAAGCGGTAACGATATTTGAAGAACGTCTTGTAAAATGCGGGGCAGAACTTGTACAAGAAGGATTGAAAATTGAATTAGCTCCAGAAGATAAAGAAGACGTTGAAAAATGCAGTGATTTTGCAATTGCTTTTGCCGAGAAGTTCTAGGAACGGGAGTGTCAACGTGGAAACAATGTTAAGTGCAACTGCTATTACAAAGTTAAGAGATGGAAAGCTTTTGTTAGCTACTACATATAATGGTTTATTCATTGAAAAAGATGGAGAATGGAAACAGGCTTTAACTGGTTTCCAAAAACGAATTCGAGATTTACATAGTGAAGGTAACGTAGTTTACGGAGTAGGGGACGAAGGAGTTTTTATTCGTAGTATGAATGGTGGAGAAACGTGGACGATCCAGCGCTTTCCAACGAAAGCAACGAGCTGGAATGTATGTAGTAATGAGAATGGAACAGTAATTGCTCATGGAGATAAAACACTGTATCATTCTAATAATTTTGGTTCCACATGGGAGACTATTCAGCCATTTCTTAATTACGGTAGTGAGGCACCATCTATTCGATCATTATTTTTATATAAACATTACTTATTTATCGGTACGAAAATACATACTAAATATGGTGGTGTTTGGCTTTTTGATTTAGAGACACGTAAATTAAAAAGGATTAAAATAGCGATGAATCAGATGATTTCTGCGTTGACTATACATAATTCCTATTTAGTAGCGGCAAGTGGATCGTGCAAGGGAATTAGCGGAAATATTTCTTTTTGCAGAATAGATGAGAGTATCGAAAGTGATAAAATAGGTTGGCATACATGTCAAAGTGAACAAAAAGCGAGTAGTTATTTAGATTTAAGTGTGGATCAACATGTGTTATATACAACGTCAACGCAAAATAAGGCGGGAATTAGCACTGTTTGCCGTGTGCTTCTTGAAGAAGGAATTGTTACAGTATGTGATTCGGTTAAAGGGCATGGTTGGCGCATTGTTAATGAAAAAGAAGGCTATGTTGTAGCTGGATCAGGTGAATTAAAAGCGATGCAGTGGAAAAAAAAAGCTGTATAACTTTAAAAAAACTTTACTTTTATTATATTGGTATGATATAGTTACTTTAAACCATTTTACTTTTAATAATATAGAGATTTAAATGAGCTGTAACTTCCGAGGAGGATAGCAATGTTAAATCTCCTCTGGGGTTGCAGTTTTTTAATATATGATGTATTATTGTAAAGTGGTTGAAAATGAATATGTACATATAGGTACATTGTAGGAGGATTTTTTAAATGCAAAACGGTAAAGTAAAATGGTTTAACGCAGAAAAAGGTTTCGGTTTCATCGAGGTTGAAGGCGGAGAAGACGTATTCGTTCATTTCTCAGCTATCCAAGGCGACGGCTTCAAATCTTTAGAAGAAGGTCAAGAAGTTACTTTCGAAGTAGAACAAGGTAACCGTGGACCTCAAGCTACAAACGTAAACAAGAAGTAATTATGAAAAAAGAAGGGCTTGCCCTTCTTTTTTTTTTGCGTTTTTATTGAATATCCTCCTATGTACATGTAATAATAAGACTGAATTTTTGATTTTTATGTGAAGTTTTTCATGCATAAAGTGCATTAATAAATAAATACTGAAAATAAAGTATGTGTGTGAAAAGGAATTTAGAAAGAGGTAAATAAATTGAAAAACGCTACACACTTCATTGTGTTTGATATTGAAAGGAATTTTAGGCCGTATAAATCAGAAGATCCGTCAGAAATAGTTGATATTGGAGCTGTAAAAATAGATGTGAGTACAATGAAGGTTATTGGAGAATTTTCAGAGTTAGTAAAACCAAGTGCCCCATTAACTCGTCATACAACAAAATTAACTGGAATTACAAAGAAAGATTTAATAGGTGTAGGGAATTTCCCTCAAATTATAGAGAAATTTATTCAGTTCATCGGAGAAGATTCTATATTTATTTCATGGGGAAAAGAAGATTACCGTTTTCTATCTCAAGATTGTACATTATACGGTGTAGAATGCCCATGTATGGAAAAAGAGAGCAGATTTGATGTGCAAAAATTTGTTTTTCAAGCGTATGAAGAATTATTTGAGCATACACCAAGTTTACAATTTGCAGTGGATCAGCTCGGCTTAACATGGGAAGGGAAGCAGCACCGGGCTTTAGCAGATGCTGAGAATACAGCAAATATCTTTCTGAAAGTATATGGCGAGAGAGATATTAACAAGCGATACAAGAGACATGGTGAGCTTGAACTTGTAAAGAACGGAAAACTAACAGAAAAAGCGAAAAAAAGGATGCGGAAATGGGTGTTTAAAGAACTGAGAAAAAATACAGAGCGTCCTTTTGTATGGAGTGCATTTGAAAGCAGTGACACGTGGGAAAGTATAACGGAAAGATATTATATAAGTGAATCAGCAGTAGAACTTCTGAAAAAACACTTTCCTACTGCGGTGAGAAAAGCGGAGCGGCAGCTTAGGTATTTGGCTGAGATGGAGAAAGTAGTAGAAGAAAGTTAGTAATAAAATTTATTTTATTCATATGTACAACTAGACTTTAGGATTAAGTTGCTGAAGTTTAGTTGGAAAATTCACGGCTTGTCCTGTATTGTTAATGGAATATTTTGTTGTTTTTAGTACGGATATACATAGAAAAGAGTGTAGTTTAATGGAAGCAATCTTTAACATTTTAACCATTTTAGTTTTTTTGATAATATTTACCACACTATTTGCACTAATTACACTTCCTTTCATAGCAAAGAAGAAGAATTGGAAAAAGCTTAATATATCTTTAACTCGTGGTGTATTAAAGATTAAAATCGAAGAGTAAGGTAAGAGTCTTATACAAGGGAGGTGTGATAGTGATAGACTTGGAAATCAAAGATGTCACCGTACAGATGGAATTAAATGGTGTCTTTTGGAATGAGGATGGAATTGCTGAAATGATGGTGACTACAAAAGCGGAGCATTCTCTTATTCTTCGTCTAGTAGTTGACTTAGAAAGTAAAACGATTCGTACGATGAATGCCGAGATAGTGGGTGGGTTCTGTCCTTTATGTAAACAGAAAAGGAACGAATGTAGTGAACTTAATGACGTGCAAAATAAAATGGATATTTTAGAAGAAGCCTACGATTGGGTGAGAGAGCATCCGGAATATCGTTTTCAATTATCTTTTTACGAGTACAATAAATTTGAGGTAGTAAAGTGAAATTTTCATTTTAACAACATACATAATGACTAAAAGGAAAAACACCAAAAACTTATAGAAGGACTTGGTCAACTAGAAATATTGAAGTAGATGTCTCTCATGGAAATATGCTTGTACAACAAGGAAGGAATCTGCTTGATTCTACAAGAAATGTCATCTTGGAGCAAAAATATTTTTTAAAAATAAGCATATTTGTTATAAAGAAGAAAAACCGATTCTTAGTAGAATCGGTTTTTAATATAAATGTCAACTATGTCCCAAATAAAAGAGCGCTTGTTAATAGAGCTCAGTAAAAATAGGTATATGGAAGCATTTATTCAATCCCATTCGGATCATAAGAATACTGCTGTTTATTCTCAATCCGCTCAATCACATCTTGTAATTCATCTTGCCTCAGAAGCTCAATATAAGAGAATCGTTTCTCAATACTTTTAACTACTTGTCTCCAAAATAGCAGGGCGTACATAAAATACTGTATATATGATTTTAAAGGAGATGTTTTCTTGACGAAAAGAAATTGTAGGAGCCACAATCATTCGTTTGCTCCCTTCATCAGCCCTAATCCTATTACCTCATTTAATCCGATTCAACGTTATCCTAAAATTGATAGAACTGCTTTCATAAGTCCATTTTCTAGTGTGATAGGCGATGTGAGAATTAAAGATAATGTATATGTAGCTCCGAATGTAAGCGTTCGTGCGGATGAAGGAACTCCATTTTATATTAGTTCAAACACAAATCTGCAAGACGGAGTTATCTTACATGGCTTATTGAATAAATTTGTTTATGTTGGTGATAAAAAGTATTCAATCTATATTGGGAAAAAAGTAAGTGTTGCGCATGGCGCCCTCATTCACGGTCCTTGTTATATAGGGAATAAGGTGTTCGTCGGTTTTAAAGCAATTGTGTATAATGCGATTATTGGAGAAGGAACAGTTATTTCATACAATGCAGTAGTAACAAACGGTGTACGTGTTGCGGCGAACAGGTTTGTGCCGCCTGGAGCCAATATAGATACACAAGAAAAAGCAAATGCGCTCATTCGAGTACCAAAAGACGAAGAGGAGTTTGCACGAGAAGTACAACGTGTAAATCAAGAATTTCCTGCTTCGTATAACTTATTATTCGGTTCGCATCGTTGTTCTTGCGGAATGCCGTATAATCATTAAAAATTAGCAGTTTTTGAGATGAAGTGTTTATTATGCATGAGAGTGGTTTAAAAGACTCGTATCCATTGAGAGATGGTGCTTCATTTGAAAAAAATGCCGGATCATACAATATAACATTAACAGATATACAAGAAGGACACGTTACAGCGCATGTTCTTGATACGAAATGTTTTCGATAATAAAAAGACAATGATGGAATTTAACCCGTCATTGTCTTCTTTACATTATTCTATTCAATTTCTCCTGATCCATAGCTATACTGTTGCTTATTCTCAATACGCTCAATTACGTCTTGTAATTCATCCGGCTTCAAAAACTCAATTGGAGAGAAGCCTTTCTCAAACGTAAGTGTATCAGCCTCAATCATTAATACATATCGGTCGTTTACCTTTGCAATATGTATTAGGTCTCCGAAATCAGCAAGCAACGCCTTCACAGAGATATGATCTGCTTTTAGCTTTAATTCCACTTCAGGGGCGTGCTCGACGATTTGAGCAGTAGCTTCCATTACTTCTTCGGTTGAAAATTGTTCCATAATTTCGCGTTTCGGACTGGCAGCCCATACTTCCATCGCTTGGTCGAATTGTTCGCGTTCTTCAGTACCTTCTTCAAATACATCTTCAATTTGGTCGTATACCATGTCCATTACTTGTGTTTTCATAATTTCAGGCATAGAGCGTTCGTATTCGACGAATTTTAAGAAGTCTTCAAAGTAGCGGGCGTGTGATGCTTGGTGTATTTTTAGTTCGCCAGGCTCCACCATACCTTCTTCAGGCATGTATGGGTACTGAATAGATTTCATATTCTTTGTTGTGATGGCCATTTCAACGTTACGAATAAGTGTTGATTCATCAGAAATGGAAGCAACCTTTGGTTCGAAGTCACATTTCATTACGAATACGAATGGATCATCAAAGTATTTGCGTAGTTTTGCTTGAGCGATTAAAAACACACCACCACGTACAGCGCTTGTGTCAAGGTATGTATAAACGAGAGGTTCGCTCATATCTTTGAAGTTTTCTTTTGTTTCTGCAAAGCGAATACGATTAAATAAGTTGTAATGAGGGTTTGAATCGAGTTCATGCCCTTCTTCTACAATAAAGCGACCAATCTTCGTTGGGGCTTGTTCTGTTTTTGCGTGACGTTCTACTTTTCGCTTTGAAATTTTTAATAATTCACCATTCAAAAATTCTTTTAAAGAGCTATCTTCATACTCTTCAGCGTCTAATGTTTGAAAATGTTTATAGCGCTTATCAACTGCTTCACCTTTTCCTTCTACTTGTACTACATAAAAGGAAAGAAAATTTATTTCAAAATCCATATTTATCACCTTGTTTCATTTCATTAACTCTTATCAGTATAGAGATGGAAAAAACTTTCGTCAATTTATATAAGGAAGGGGGAGTCCCTTCCTTATATATTTGTTATTTTCGAAATTAAAATCCGTCTTCTAATGCTGAAAATGGAATGTTTAGCCTGTTTTCTACTGTACGTAAACGCTGATTTAAGCGATTTAATCTACGTGTATGACGCTCAACTGTGTTTTCTAGTTGACGTACTCTTTGCTCGAGCTCATTTACTCGTCTTTCTAATTGACGGTTTCCAGCACCAGGAAAAGAGATTGGAAGTTGAAATTGGCGATTTGGATCATATGGATTAATTTGCTCTGTTTGATCTATATATTGTTGGTATTGTGCCTGTAAATCATACTGAGGTTGGTAACCATATTGGTTATATGAATCATAAGGGTTGTAGGGATACATAAAAAAATCCTCCATTTCTTTATAATAGGTTAAATTCACCATAATGTATGTGCAAAAGCGGAGTAGTGGCACGGCAAATACCTATATACACTGAAGCGAATGATTGTTTTTACCTATAAAAGCTCGGTTTAAGTTGTTTAATAATGATCACATATGAAAAATCGGTATTACGGTTTCTAAAGCATGCAGGTGAATAAAGAGGTGAAATGAAAGAGTTTTACATTTGTATTTTATCTGTTAAATGGTATATACTGGATGGATATAGGTTACATAAAAGTTACAATCTTATCAAACTCGAAAATTTATATAAATATGTATAGACATTTACAAAAGAAAAGAGTAATTTTAATAGAGTAAAAAACAACTTGTAACATTTTCTAAATATATTGTAAAATGATTGTAACAAAAGATACATAAAAATGAAATAATACATAAGAAATAATGTTGGGGAAAAGGAGAGAGTATATTGTTCCGAAAAATAAAGGGTATATTAGTAGGGGTGCTATGCGTAGCTGTAGTAAGTGGTTGTGGAACAAAAGTAAGTGATGTGGCATTAGTAAGTGATTTTGGGGGGAACGTTGTAGAGGCTAAGGCTGATGTACAGGATTCAATTAGCTTAGTGGATGGGCGTACTGGTACTGAGGTGAAAAAATTAGATTTATCGAGCTTAGGTTATTTTGAAGATGAAGCGAAATTCAAAGCAGCGGTAACGAAGGTTGCTAGTGAAGTTGGTAAAAGTGTCGATAAAAAGATGGTACCTTCCCGTTTGGCACCTGATGGAACGTGGCAAGAAGGAAAGCCTGCTTATGAGTTAATGGAAAAAGAATTAGTGGCTAAATTATTAAATGTGGGTATGTGGGATTCTTCTTATCAGTTACCAATTGTGGAGAAAAAACCGGTTGCAACACTTAGTGATGCTCAAGGAAGTGGTACTGTAATTGGTAGATATGAAACGAATTTAGGTGGCTCAGCAGGTGGTAGAGTTGAAAATATTCGTTTGTCTGCCGCGAGCATAAATGGGGTTGTTTTAGCGAAGGGAGACCGTTTCTCTTTCAATGCATTAATCGGTGATACAACACCAGATAAAGGGTATCAACTAGGAAAAGAAATTGTGGATGGTAAATTAGTAGATGGTTATGGTGGTGGCGTTTGTCAAACATCATCAACGCTATACAATGCAGCAGATCAAGCTGGTTTGAAAATGGTAGATAGAACTACACATTCTAAAACAGTAGGTTATGTCCCGCAGGGAAGAGATGCTACAATTGCTTATCCATATTTAGACTTAGTATTTGAAAATACGAATGATGCTCCTGTTAAGCTTTATATGGGCATTCAAGGCGGAAAGTTAGTTGCTGAAGTACATAAGATGAAATAAATATGTAGTTAAAGGATAATAAAGTAAAATATTTATAGTTTCTATAATTGAAGCCATCTCTTCTGAATTTCAGAGGAGATGGCTTTTGTGTACAGTTTATTAAGAATAGTAAATTGATGTATTACTAGTATGTTCGAAAAAAGGTTGAGTTTAATTCTTAGTTTTCCTATTGACATTGTTTTAAAATGGCTGTATTCTTCATAATAACAACTTAATAAATGGAAAAATTTATTAGTTTTCTTATCAAGAGAGATGGAGGGACTGGCCCGGTGAAATCTCAGCAACAGGCTACAAAAGTACTGTGCTAATTCCAGCAAACGTATGAGGCGTTTGGAAGATGGGGGGAAATGGATTAACATTCAACTCTTCTTATATGTGTAAGAAGAGTTTTTTTGTTTAGAGAGGGGGGAGAAAATGAAATTTGATGTAACGTATTTTTTAGAAAGTTTTCCGCAATTATTTAAGTATGTATACATAACTTTAGGGATTACTGTTGTTTCCATGATTATTTCTTTCTTTATAGGGATTGGCTTGGCAATCATAACAAAAAACAAAACGAAATTTTTATATCCAATTGCAAGGGTGTATATCTCTTTCTTTAGAGGAACACCGTTATTGGTTCAATTGTTTGTGTTGTATTTCGGATTGCCACAAATATCTCCGGCTTTTACAGTACTTACAGCTATGCAAGCAACTTTAATTGGTCTCAGTTTAAATAATGCTGCTTATTTGTCAGAGATCATTCGAGGTTCATTGAATGCTGTGGAATCAGGGCAAATGGATGCTTGTTTATCAGTTGGAATGACAAAAGCACAAGCGATGCGACAAATTATCTTTCCGCAGGCTATTCGTGTAGCAGTGCCGTCACTTGGAAATAATTTTGTTGGATTGTTAAAAGAATCTTCGTTATCTTTTGCACTTGGAGTGGCTGAAATATTGGCACAAGCGAAAATGCTGGCGGCACAATCGTATCGTTATATGGAAAGCTATTTAGCGGTAGCGATTGTGTATTGGATTATTACAATCGTAATCAGCTGGGGACAGAAAAGGTTGGAGAAGAAACTTGATGCACCGTATTTATAAGAGAAGTGAGGTGATATATGTGATTGAGTTAAAAAAATTGTATAAATCTTACAAACATAATGAAGTGCTGAAAGGAATCTCACTTACTGTAAAAAAAGGGGAAGTGGTAGTAATTATTGGACCTTCTGGTTCAGGGAAATCGACATTACTACGATGTTTAAATTTATTAGAACAACCAGATGATGGCAGTATTAGAATTGAAGATTTAGAGATTCATACGAAAAAACTTTATCAAAAAGAAATCATAAAATTACGTCAAAAAACAGCTATGGTTTTTCAAAACTATAATTTATTTAAAAATAAAACAGCATTGCAAAATATTACAACAGCATTAACGGTTGTACAGAAAAAAAGTGAAGAAAAGGCAAATGGAATAGCGAGAGAAATATTAAAACAAGTAGGCTTAGCTGATAAAGAAGATTTTTATCCGGCAATGTTATCAGGTGGACAACAGCAAAGGGTAGGGATTGCTAGGGCAATGGCTTTAAATCCAGCTGTATTATTGTTTGATGAACCGACTTCAGCACTTGATCCAGAATTAGTTAATGAGGTATTACAAGTTATTAAAGATTTGGCAAGACAACATATAACGATGGTTATTGTTACACATGAAATGAATTTTGCAAAAGAGGTGGCTGATCGCGTTATTTTTATGGCTGATGGAATTATCGTAGAGCAGGGAACGCCAGAAGAGATTTTTCGAAACCCACAAAATGAACGTACGAAAAAGTTTTTACGGCAATTAAATGCATCTGAAGAAGGAAATCATTTCGTTATTTAGGAGGAAGAGTTATGAGAAAATCGTCATTATTACTAACATTAGCATTAACACTATCAGTTGGAGCTTTGTCTGCATGTGGTTCTAATGCAGCAAGTAAAAAGACAGATGAAAAAGTAGTGAAAGTTGGGACTTCTGCAGGTCGTAGCCCATTTATATTTAAAGAAGGTGAGAAAGTAAAAGGTTTTGATGCTGAAATTATTGAAGCGGCCGCTAAGAAAGCTGGATATAAAGTAGAATGGAATGTTTCTGATTTTGAAGGATTATTCGGTTTATTAGATTCAGGCCGTATTGATACGATTGCAAATGAATTATCCGTTTCTCCGGAAAGAAAAAAGAAATATGACTTTTCGATCCCGTATGTGTATTCAGGTTCTGTTTTTGCGGTGAAGAAAAATAATAATACAATTAAATCGCTAGAGGATCTAAAAGGAAAGACTGTAGGTGTTGGACTTGGTACAGCAGGAGAGCAAGAGTTAAAAGCTTTAAATAAAAATAATGCTTTTACGATTAAAACGTACTCAGAGGACCCAACGGCGGAATTGAACGAAGTAGGCTTTGGACGCGTCGATGCTTATTATAATGATAAAGTTCAAGTGGAAACAACAATAACAAAGGCGAAACTAGATAATGTCAAAGTTGGATTTGGCCCACTTGAATGGGGAGAGATTGCATTTCCATTTGCAAAAAAGAGTGAAAAGTTAGAAGATATAAATAAGGCGTTAAAAGAATTAGAGCAAGATGGAACATTAAGTGACATATCGAAAAAATGGCTAAAAGTTGATGCTACAAAAAAACAAAATTAAGGTGTATTCGTTGAATGGGCCTATTGCCTATCAACTTACATAAAAAACTAAAGGGAACTGGAGAGGAAGTTATTCATGGTACAAATTCATCCGAAAACACGTATTGGTCATGTTGCATTTAAAGTAAAAGATTTAGAGCGTCAAATTGCTTTTTATGAGAATGTAGTAGGGTTAGAAGTAATTAAACAAGAGGAGAACAAAGCACACTTAGCTGGAAAGGGTGGTAAGAATACGTTACTTGTTCTTGAGCAGTTGGAAGATGCAGCGCTACAAGAACCGCGTACGACGGGTATATATCACGTTGCCTTTTTAGTTCCGACTCGTGAAGCTTTTGCTTCGGCACTATTTGGTGTTATCCGCAATAAAAAGGTAATTGATAGTCCGGCTGAGCAAGAAGGGCGTTATACATATTCAAATGAAATTTTACCAATTTCAAGGTTTAATAGCGCAAGTGATCATACGTATAGTGAGGCATTTTATTTACAAGACTTAGAGGGTAATGGTATCGAAATATATGCAGACCGTCCGCGTGATCAGTGGGGAGAAGGGCCAGGAGGAAGTACGCCACTTGATTTAAAAGAACTAGCAGTGCTCGTTGATTATGAGTTTGATGGCTTACCAGCCGAAACGGTGGTTGGACACGTACATTTACGAATAGCTGATGTGGAGAAGTCACATGAGTTTTATGTAGATACAGTAGGTTTTGAAGTACAACAGCGTGAAGATGATTGCTTATTCATTTCGGCAGGAGGCTATCATCACCATATTGGTGCAAATACGTGGAACGGGGTAAATAATCCACATCCACCAGCACATGCAACGGGACTAAAAGTGTATACGATAGTACTACCGCATAAAGAAGCGTTAGATGAAGTGAAAGAAAGATTAATAGAAAAACAACATGAAATAAATGAAACTACAAATGGATTTACTGTAGTAGATCCAAGTGGTATTACAGTGCAGTTTGAAATAGAAGCAGTATAAAGTGAAACTTTAATTAGTGGGGGTTTTGTTCATCCCCCACTGATTATTAGCCTTCACCAATCGGGTGTTTATGAGCAGTTAATCTCCCACCTAACTTCTTTGTTCCAGCTGAATTTTGAGGTGGGAGTTGTACTGCCCGTTAACGCGGGATAAAACAAGCCAGAAAGTGTTTAATCACTTTCTGGCTTGTTTTTGATTATTTAGAGCTCAATCCAATACCTTCTCACAACATTCCCATCTTCTTCAGTGTAATCTTCATCCCGGAGACCGCCGTTATGTAAAATCGTTTTCTCAGAAGCCGTATTCACTTCGTCACAAACGACAAGTGCTTTCGTGATGTTTAATTCTTTCGTTTTTTCTAATGATAACTCTAGTAACTTTGTAGCATAACCTTTTCTTCTTTCAGAAGGGCGAATACCATAACCGATATGGCCTCCAGCATTAAATAGATGATCAGTTAAACTATGACGTATATTAACAACTCCTACAATTTTATTTTCATCTGTCACGAGCCAATAAGTAGAATCTGGTACCCAAGTTTCAGGAATATTTATTCCGTTATGTGCGTCGTGTAATTCTTGAATCATTGTCGTGAAATTAGAAGGATTTTTTGAAATAACCCATGGAATCATCGCTTCACCGCTATCTTTCCATTCGTTATAAAAATCTAAGTATTCTTCTTGTAAATCGGTAGTAGGTGTAAGTAAAGAGATGTTCATTGTTAGTAAGCTCCTTTTATTTATGTTTTTTTTCACAAAAATTATGATATGAAATGAAAGCGTTCCCTGACTTTCTCAACCTCATTTCACGCAACTCATATGCCATTTTTAACTGAAAATAAGTTAGACGTTGAACTTTAAAGGTTTTTTGTATGAGAAGTAGGACGTTTTATTTATGTTAATATTTAAAATATTAACATAAAATCACTGGGATATTAAATGTATTTCAATAAAATGCTTTTATATCGATGGGTAGATGCATGTGATAATTTTTGTTTTATCTCTCTATAATGAATAAAAGGGGGAAGTGCTTGTGAGCTTACATATTGATTTTATTATACGAATCGGTGTTGCTGGTTTGTTAGGGGCGATAATCGGTATTGAAAGGGAAATTCGCTCAAAAGAAGCTGGATTAAAAACACATTTCCTAGTAGCCGTAGGGAGTGCTTTAATAATGGTCGTTTCGAAATATGCTTTTTCGGATATTGTGTTTGAAGAACATATGGCTCTTGATCCGAGCCGGATTGCAGCGCAAGTTGTTAGTGGAGTTGGATTTTTAGGTGCAGGTACAATCATTATTCAAAAGCAGGCAGTGAAAGGATTAACGACAGCGGCTGGTTTATGGGCTACAGCAGGAATAGGGTTAGCAATTGGAGCAGGTATGTATGTTGTAGGGATTGGAGCGATGATTCTCGTTTTGATTGGTTTAGAGATTGTAAGTCGTATTTTTAAGGTGCAATTTTTATTTCCGCAAAATATAACAGTGCAAATGTGTATAAATAAACACGAAGCGGTACAACAAATAGTAGAGACGCTACGAGTGAAAGGTATTCCAATACTTTCATATGAAGTTGAAGCCTTACAGCAAGATACAGAAATAGTTTATAAGGTAGGAATGCAATTGAAAAATATATCGTCAGAAGAAAAGAATGCATTTATTCAGCATATGCAAACATTGCCGGAAATTACGTTTATAAAGTTAAAATCATAGTGTTGAAATAGAGGATAGATGTAGCAGGAATTTCGCTATTATCTATCCTTTTTTGACATAAATCACATGTGAAGTCAAGTGTTAATTTCGCTTTGAATGGATACATGTGTGAACGTTCCCTTCTTTTTTCTCAATACAGAATAAAAAGTCAGAATAGTAAAATAATGGAGCGGGACACTAAAAAATGTAAGGTAGGGGAGAGCATGAAAGGCTATTCAAAAAAAGTTTTAGTAGGGGTAAGTTTTGCTAGTTTAATTTTAGGGAGTTTTCAAGGAAGCATATTGGCGGAAGATACTAAGGGAGAGCAAGTTTCATATCGAAATGTGCTAAAAATGGAGCCGGTTGGTGTACAACTGCCCGTGGAAGAATTAGCTCATTCATCGAAAGTATTAGAAAGCAAGTCTTTTGAGAAAAGGCTACAATTTGCTGATTTATCGCAAAGACCGCCTGAAGTAAAAAAGGAAAGTAAGCAATTAGCTGTAGCAAAAACTTATACAATTGCTGAATTGAATCAATTAAGCAATCAACAATTAGTAGATTTACTTGTAACAATCGATTGGGAGCAAATTACGGGGCTATTTCAGTTTAATAAGGACAGTCTTGCATTCTATCAAAATGATAGTAGGATGCAGGCAATTATTGATAAATTGAAGCAGCAAGGACAAGCTTATACGAAGGATGATTCAAAAGGGGTTGAGACATTAGTAGAGGTATTGCGCTCTGGATTTTATTTAGGTTTTTATAATGCAGAATTAAGTAAACTTAATGAGCGGAGCTATCATGACAAGTGCTTGCCGGCGTTAAAAACGATTGCGAACAATCCAAATTTCAAGCTCGGTACATTGGAACAAAATAGAGTTGTATCATCATACGGAAAATTAATAGGAAATGCTTCGAGTGATGTGGAAACGGTAACATCGGCTGCAAAGATTTTTAAGCAATATAATGATGATTTTTCTACATTGGTAGATAATCTTTCAGCTGGAAATGCGATTTACGATATTATGCAAGGTGTCGATTATGATATTCAATCGTATTTGTACGATACGAGAAAAGTACCGAAAGATACAGTATGGTACCAAAAAATAGATAGTTATATTAATGAGTTAAGTAGATTTGCGTTAATGGGAACGATTACAGAGAAAAACGGATGGCTTATTAATAATGGCATTTATTATACAGGGAGACTCGGCACATTCCATAGTACAGGGACGAAAGGATTACAAGTTGTAACAGATGCGATGAAAATCTATCCTTATTTAGGTGAGCAATATTTCGTAGCAGCTGAGCAAATTACGACGAATTATGGCGGGAAAGATGCAAACGGTAACGTTGTTAATTTAGATCAAATACGAGAAGATGGGAAGAAAAAGTATTTGCCGAAAACGTATACGTTTGATGATGGTGCAATTGTTTTAAAAGCCGGAGATAAAGTGACTGAGGAGAAAGTTAAACGTTTATATTGGGCAGCAAAAGAAGTGAAGGCACAATTCCATCGTACGGTTGAAAGTGACCAACCGTTAGAAAAAGGAAATCCAGATGATGTATTAACGATGGTTATTTATAATAGCCCAGCTGAATACCAATTTAACCGTCAATTGTACGGATATGAAACGAATAACGGCGGTCTTTATATAGAAGGAACAGGTACGTTCTTTACTTATGAACGTACGCCACAAGAAAGTATTTATAGTTTAGAAGAATTGTTCCGACATGAGTTCACGCATTATTTACAAGGTAGATATGAAGTGCCAGGACTTTGGGGGCAAGGTAAGATGTATGAGAATGAGAGATTATCTTGGTTTGAAGAAGGGAATGCTGAGTTTTTTGCAGGTGCAACGAGAACGGACAACGTCGTTCCAAGAAAGAGTATTATAGGAGGACTATCTTCGAATCCAGCAGAACGTTATACGGCAGAGCGAACGTTAAATGCAAAGTATGGAACGTGGGATTTCTATAATTATTCCTTTGCTTTACAATCGTATATGTACAATAAGAGATACGATATGTTTGATAAAGTTCATGATCTTATTAGGAAAAATGATGTAACAGCATATGATGCATATCGCTCTGCTTTAAGTAAAGATGCGAATTTAAATAAAGAGTATCAAGACTATATGCAAATGTTAGTAGACAACCGTGAGAAATATAATGTTCCGTTAGTGTCAGATGATTATTTAGCAACTCATGCACCGAAACCAGTTTCAGATATTGCCGCAGAAATTACAGCGGAAGCAAAATTAAGTAATGTATCAGTAAAGAAAAATAAATCACAATTCTTTAATACATTTACACTGCAAGGAACATATACAGGAACTTCTGCAAAAGGAGAATATGAAGACTGGAAAACAATTACGCAAAACGTTAATGATACGTTAAAACGTTTAAGTGCAAAAGAATGGACAGGCTATAAAACAGTAACAGCTTACTTCGTGAATTACCGTGTAAATGCATCAGGGCAATTTGAATATGATGTTGTGTTCCACAGTATTAATACAGAAGAAGGTGCTGTGAATAAAGCGCCGGTCGCGGTTATAAATGGTCCGTATAGCGGACATACGAATGAAGCAATCTCGTTTAAAAGCGATGGATCAAAAGATGAAGATGGGAAAATTGCTTCTTATAACTGGGAGTTCGGTGATGGTGCGGTAAGTAATGAGCAAAATCCAACTCACGTATATACAAAAGAAGGAACGTATACGGCGAAATTAACAGTAACAGACGATAAAGGATTAACTAATACTGCTACAACGAGCGTAACGGTTCAAAAGAAAGAAGATAACAGTGTAGAAAAAGAGCTAAATAATTCATTCCAAACGGCGAATAAACTGCAGTTAAATCAAGTTTTACGTGCTAGTTTAGGAAACGGTGATACGAGTGATTACTTTGAAATCAATATAGAAACTGCGAAAAACCTTCAAATTAATGTAACGAAGGAAAATAATATCGGAGTAAACTGGGTTCTTTATTCAGAAGCAGATTTAAATAATTATGTTACGTATGCACAGCAACAAGGAAATAAATTAGTAGGTAGTTACTATACGTATCCAGGGAAGTACTATTTACATGTATACCAGTATGGTGGTGGAACAGGGAATTATACGGTAGAAGTGAAGTGAAAAAAAGGGTCGCCATGAATGGCGACCCTTTTTTGTTATGCGTTATACCCGAATAATTTTAGATCTTCTCCTGAGTCTGAAATTATTTTTTCGAATCGCAATCCTGCTTTTTCTAACAGCGTGCCTGAAGCAACATTATCTATAGAAGTAATTGCTACAATTCGTTTCAGTCCGAGCTTTTGTACACCGTATTCGATTACTGCAGCAGCTGATTCATAGCCGTACCCTTTTGAACGGAATTTTTCTAAAAAAGCAAAGCCGATATCAACATCTTCTAATGAATCTCTTTTAATAAGGCCGCACATACCAATTGGTGTGAGATCTTCTTTTCGTTCAACTAAGTAAAGACCAAAGCCCATTTTATTATACATATCGACGGGTCCGTTTAAGATGTATTTTTTTGCATCTTCTAAGTTTTTAATACCTTTATCACCAATAAATTGAATCCATGCAGGATCATTTACTAATTCAAGAATAAACGGAGCATCTTTTACATCGAGCCAGCGAAGAGTGAGTCTTTCAGTTTCAAGAACTATCAATCTATCGCACCCCCTTTAAAAGTTATAACAATTAGTATGGATTGTGCGAAATAAAAGTGCAAGTTATTTTAATTGAGAGTTACTGTTCACATAAAGTTCGATTGTTTTGTATAAAAGGATATTTTATAATTAGGATTGATTGTAAAGAGTGAGATACTTATACAATGACTCCTAGGAAACTAGGAGTTTTTACTATATAACTATCATTATTACTAAATATGACACACTACACATTCTACTTAAGGAGGTACATAATGAAGAAATTATATAATGCATCGTTTACTTATTTGATTATCGGTTTATTGTCAGGAATATTTGCTAGGGAGTATGGGAAATATAAAGGGATTTTAGGCTCTACTTTATTAAATCTTTTGCATACGCATACGTTAGTACTTGGCTTTTTCTTCTTTTTAATTGCTTTAGGATTAGCAAAAGTATTCGCGTTTCATGAAGTGAAAGGTTTTAATAAGTGGTTTGTTTTACATAATATCGCATTAACTTTAATGCTAGGTTCGTTGGCAGCGAGAGGGCTTCTTCAACTAAATGGAGCGGACTTTAAAGGGTTAACTTATATTGTAGGGTTCTCTCATTCTATGATGGCATTTACTTTAGTTTGGTTTATGATTCTGTTGAAAAAATCATCTAAAATATAGTTTTAAAAAAGAACTTGTAGAAAAAGTGAATATAGGGTAAATAGTATAATAAAACAAAACCAGACCTTATACTTAGAGTTTTTGAGTTTGATTATATATAATCAAACTTTTTATTTGTATGGGGTAGCACCACATACCCATCAAGCTAAAATTTTATAGTACCCCCCAGACCGAAATTTTGTGCTACCTTATAGGGGTAGCACAAACAAAACGCGAATTTCGTACGCTAAGGATATCCAATATAAAAAATCCCAATCTCTCAGTGATATACATAAGAAATTGGGATTTAATTATTTAACAATTGCACTCAACTGTTAAATAATATCTATTTTTTTCATACGCTTTACAAACCTATAACCTGTTATCTCGTAACCAAGGAATTTATATAGTTCGTGTGCCTTTATCCTCTGTTCACTTTTTCCACTTAGAAGATAAATAAAATTAGAACCCCTTTTCAAAGACCATTCTTCCACATATTTAATCAATGCTTTCGCAATACCTTGACCACGATATTCTTTCTTTGTAACTAGCGATGTTATTTGAATCTTTTCATCATTGTTTGTGTACGTTGTATGAATTGTTATTCCTATCATCCCTACTAAGTTATTATCATTTATTGCAACAAAGGTGTAGTAATTTGTATTGGATTCGATACGTTGCATTCTTACTTTCATTTCATCTAATGAACTGGGATAACCTAAATCTGGCATTAAATCTGTAAATTGTTTGATGTCATCAGAATTATATTTTCTTATCTCCACTAAGGAAGCCCCCACATTTTTTCTCCAATTATATCATCTTTAATATTACAATATTTGTCTTAACGTACAGAATCCGCGTTATGTTGGTGCTACCCCATGCCCATCAACTTAAGAATTTAGAACTCCCCCAAAAAATTATGAGTTTTTTGTTACAAGTTATCACAAAATTTTCGTTTTTTGGGTAGTTTTATTTTCTTAGCTTGATTGCGATGAGCGGTACCCCATAAAGGCCCCTGATACATAATTGATGTTCTGCCATTTGTAGAAAACAATCCACTTATACCATTTTAACAAGAAGAAATATCTCGTCCATGTTGTAATATTGGCTTACGTTAAGCTTGTGAAAAAAACATATTCATGTATAATACAATTGATGTATGATACATTAGTTGTAGGAGGGTGACCTATTTGAAAAGAGAAGATGCCTTAAAACTAAGAACAGATATTAAGAAAATGATTATAATAACTGGGGTTTTTGAATCTCAAAATTTGCCCAATGGACCATTTGAAAAACCTTTACCAACTTCTCAAATGATGGCGTTAGAGGAACTAGAGGTGGAAAAATTAACTGTTTGGCAACTATCCAATAAACTTAGATTAGAGACTTCAACTGTAAGTAGATTGGTAGATAAGTTAGTAAAAAAGGGGCTTATTTATCGTGAAGTAAATGAAAAAAATAGAAGAGAACTTTTTCTGCACCTCACAGAAAAAGGTCACATAACTGTTAATTGCTTAAGAGAGCAATCCATTACATTTTATCAAAGTATTCTCAATAATTTATCAGAATCAGAACAAAAAATAGTTGTGGATGGTTTTGAATTATTTATTGATTCTATTTCTAAGCCTTTTGATTAGAGTGAGGTAAATCATAACATTTGGAGGGTAAAATGAGTTTGGATTTTGAACGTCCTATTATTGAATTAAAAGAGAAATTTGATGAATTAAAGAAAATTATGAAAGAAAATAATGTAGATTTATCGCCAGAAATTCATGTATTAGAAAAACGTTTAAATAAAATGCAAGATAAAATTTATTCTAATATTACACCTTTTCAACGAGTTCAAATTGCAAGGCTACGTAACCGGCCCACGACATTGGACTATATACCTTTATTGTTTACAAACTTTCTCGAACTTCATGGTGATCGATTATATGGTGATGATAAAGCAATGATAGGTGGTATTGCAAAATTTAAAGGGATGCCCGTTACGGTTATTGGTCATCAAAGAGGTAGAAATACAAAGGAAAATATAGAAAGAAATTTTGGAATGGCACATCCAGAAGGTTATAGAAAAGCGCTAAGACTTATGAAACAAGCTGATAAATTTAATCGCCCTATTATTACATTTATTGATACAATAGGCGCATATCCAGGGAAAGGGTCTGAAGAACGTGGAATTTCTGAAGCGATAGCTCGAAATCTATTTGAAATGGCTACACTTAAAGTGCCAATTGTTTGTATTGTAATTGGAGAGGCATCAAGTGGTGGAGCTCTTGGCATTAGTGTCGGTAACCATATCCATATGTTAGAGTATTCATGGTACTCGGTAATTTCGCCAGAAGGAGCAGCATCTATCCTATGGAAGGATGCTAAGTATGCTCCAGAAGCTGCTGAACATATGAAAATTTCAGCAAAAGATTTAAAACATTTAGGAATTATTGATGAAATCATTCCTGAAATTAAAGGTGGAGCACAAAATGATATAAAATCACAGGCAAAAGTGATTGAATCTGTAATCGAATCATCTCTAAAAAAATTGATACTATTATCCTCGGAAGAGCTTATACAACAGCGGTATGAAAAGTATAGACAAATAGAGAATTATAAATGAAAATATTTAAAGTCCGTATTACATTTCGGAGGATTCTCGCAAAAAAATTCTAAATATTTTGTAAGTAACCTCTTAAACTGGGATATGCTGATACTATTACTCTACAAAAGGTGTGTGATCGGTATGGAAAAGGAAAATTTGTTCAAATGGAAGCATTATCACATACCCATCAACTTAAGAAATTGATTGTTCCCCAAAACGAAAAAATGAGCTGAATTCTCATAAATAACTGTAAAAAGGTGAAAATTTCGGTATGGGGGTATCTCAAAAGCTTAGGTTGATGGCAATGTGGCGTGACCCCTGTATGTAAAAATACATCCATTAAATCAATCTTTTTTGAGATAATGGATGTATTTTTTTTATTTTTCATTAAGAATTTTTTGTATGGCAGTTATATATCCTGCCTTATATACCTGAATGCCGTTTTCTTTTACTCTGCCATATTTATCGGTAGTCCATCCCTGATGGTTCATAAATTCGTTTGATATGGCATTTCTCAGCGCATCTATTTCGGTATCTGTCAGATTATAAGAAGGCTCGACTATAACGACATCCTTATTTTTATTTATATCGTTTATAGGACGCAAATCAATCGTAAAGGTTGTTTGTTCCTTAAGCAGAGAGTTTTCTCTTTTGAGCTTTTTATTCTCTGCCATAAGCATACCAACCAATGCTTTGGTTGTTGGTTCGGAGATACTTGCTAAGATATCATCGTTTACGGTTGTTCTCTTTTCTTTTTTAGGCTTTTTAGTGGTAGTTTTATAGTATTCAGCCCACTGGCTTATTAAAACTCTGTAATCCTCGGCATTTTTGTTTCTAAGTGCTTGTTCACTTGGACCGCCATCATCTGCTATCAGTCTGGCTATGGTGCCAATGGAAAAATCTTTTATGTCAGACTCGGACTGTTTTTTACAGGCATTATTTATGAGTTCTAATGTTTTCTTTTTCCTTGTAGAAGCGTTCTCGTAAAACTTTAAGAACAGTTCATCTGGATGCATTTCCATCATATATCCTCCTATACCTACATTTTGATTATTATATTACATATAATACCGTAGATATTTAAATGTAACTACAATAAAAAAGGCACTACATCATTAAAATGTAATACCTTTTTAGTAGTTTGATTATAAATATTTTACCCTAGATAAGGAATACTGCAAGTTCTTTTTTGTATATAAAATTATAGGAATCTTACTATTCAGATTATTTTGTATAAAAATGGTATAATTAATGTGGCGTAAATAATATAAAAGGAGAGTACGTAATGGAAATAACAATTGAACGTTTAGTAAATGAATTAAAGGATGTACTTCCTGAAGAGCAAGTAGTGGTTAATAAGACAGTAAGAGAGTTACATAGTAAAGATGAATCTTACCATAATAGTAGTTTACCTGATGTAGTTGTTTTTCCAAAAACGATGGAAGAGGTTAGAGCAATAATGAAAGTAGCGAGTGAGCATAAAAAACCTGTCATTCCATTTGGAGTAGGTTCTAGTTTAGAAGGTCATATAATTCCTTATGAAAAGGGGATTACAGTTGATTTTTCATTAATGAACAAAATACTTGAAATAAGAGAGAAAGATTTTCTTGTGAAAGTACAACCAGGAGTGACTCGTTCTCAGCTCAATAAAGAATTGAAAAAGTACGGTTTGTTTTTTAGTGTAGATCCAGGTGCAGATGCAACGTTAGGGGGCATGGCTGCTACGAATGCGAGCGGAACGACAGCGGTTAAGTATGGCGTAATGCGTGATCAAGTTCGTGATTTAGAAGTGGTGCTTGCTGATGGGCAAGTGATACATACTGGCAATTTAGCGGCGAAGTCATCATCAGGTTATCATTTAAATGGTATTTTCGTAGGATCAGAGGGTACGCTTGGATGCTTTACAGAGCTAACATTAAAAGTATACGGCATACCAGAACATGTTATGGCTGCGAGAGCATCGTTTCCAACTATAAATGATGCAGTAGAAGCTGTTATTAATATACTGCAAGCTGGCATTCCAATTGCGAGAATAGAACTTGTTGATGAATTATCTATGAAACAAGTAAATCATTATAATGAGACAAATTACAGAGAAGAACCAACACTGTTTTTAGAGTTTCACGGAAATGAAGCAGGGCTAACGCAAGATATCGAGTTTACGAAGGAAATTGTTTTTGATCATAAATGTAAAGAAGTCGCTTTTGAAACTGAAACTGCGGCAAGAAATAAATTATGGGATGCAAGACATAACTTAGCTTATTCTTACGTTCATAGTTATCCTGGTAAAAAGCTAATGAGCACAGATGTATGTGTGCCAATTTCAGAGTTAGCTGGCGCGATTCAAAATGCGAAAGAGACGTTAGATAAGGTGGGCCTTGTTGGTGGTATTCTTGGCCATGTAGGAGACGGGAATTTTCACGTGCTCTTAATGATTGATCCAAATGATAAAGATGAAGTGAAAAAAGCGGACGAAATAAATGAAAGTATTGTACTGTATGCTCTTAAGCGTGGCGGAACTTGTACAGGAGAGCATGGCGTTGGAATAGGAAAGCAGAAGTATCAAGAAGAAGAACATGGTGCGGCATTATTGGTAATGGAGAAAATAAAGAAAGCTCTTGATCCGCAAAATATTTTAAATCCGAATAAAATTTTCAAGCTAACAGATAAGGAATGATGAAGTTTGGAGAAACGAATTATACACTTTGAAGGATTGGTCGTCTTATTAGCTACGATTTATATATATGCATTATGTGGATTTAGTTGGTTATTATTTATCGTATTACTTTTTGCACCTGATTTAGCAATGGTGGCGTACTCTATTAACAAACGTATCGGTGCACAAATATATAATCTATTTCACACATATATCATATCAATATTACTTGTTTTAATAGGAGTCTATTTAAAGATGGATACAATTTTAATGGTTGGTTTAATATGGACAGCACATATTGGCATGGATCGAATGCTTGGGTATGGATTGAAGTATGAAACTGATTTTAAGGATACGCATATTCAGAGGTTATAAAAGTGATTTGAGAAGGGTGGTCAATTGAAACAATTTATTACTGTTGAGAAATATAATACACAATGGGAAAGTGAATTTTGTAAATTACAGACGTTGATTAATAACGTAATGGGAGAACTCATTTTTTCTATAGAGCACGTTGGGAGTACATCTGTTAAAGGCCTTGCTTCTAAACCGATATTAGATGTCGATGTTGTAATAGAAGATTATGATGTTTTTCCAAAAGTAATAAAGAGACTTGAACAGATAGGTTATTTTCATCAAGAAGAGTGGAGTTTTAAGGGGAGAGAGGCTTTTGGGCGAAAGGGTCAATATGTTCCGAGGGACGGGAAGAATACAATTTGGATGGAACATCATTTATATGTATGCGATAAGAATAGTGAAGAGTTAAGAAGACATGTAGCGTTTCGTGAGTATCTTCGTGGAAATCCAAACGTTGTTATTGAATATGGGAAGTTAAAGAAAGAGTTAGCAGAAACGGCGGAAAATCGCTCAAGTTATAGCTTAGGTAAAACAGAATTCATTGAATATGTATTAGAAAAAGCTATGAAGGATAGTTGAATAGAAGAGTTTGTATCAATACGAAAATAGACTAAGGTGGCAGAAATTATATAATGCCACCTATTGTTTTTGAAGAAGAGGTTTTACTATATGAACTGACCTTATAAAACAATTACAATCTGCCCCTGCCAAATAATAAATCTCGTAAATATAATGGGAAATAAGAAGATAAGAAAAGAGGGAGCTTATGTACATACCAAAACATTTCACTATACAAGATGAAGAGACGAAGTACGAAATGATTGAACAAAATAGCTTTGCAACTTTATTTTCTCAACATAACGGGGAACCATATGCAACGCACTTACCGTTGTTATTAAATAGGGAGACTCTAACTTTACATGGCCATTTCGCACGTCCGAATGAACAGTGGAAAGATATTGAGAATCAAGAAGTATTAGCAATATTCCAAGGACCACACAGTTACATATCGCCGTCGTGGTATAAAACAAACAAAGCTGTACCAACGTGGAACTATGTTGCGGTGCATGTATATGGAGAGTTAGAAATTGTTGAAGATGAACAGGAATTAATAGATTCTCTTCAAGATTTAGTACATAAATATGAAAATCCAAAGAGCGCCTACTCACTGAACGATGTAGATCCAAATTATATGGAAGGATTAAGTAGGGGAATAGTTGGATTCAAAATAAAGATAAATAAAATAGAAGGAAAAGCGAAGTTAAGTCAAAATCATTCTGTGGAGAGACGAGGGTTAGTTATAGAAGAACTTGAGAAAGTTGGGAGTGAGGGGAGTAGGGGGATTGCAGGGTTGATGAAGGAAATAGAGTGAGAGAGAGAATTTATGTGAAATAAAGGGATGGTTCTATTTTTGTAGAAATATATTTTACTTGAAAAAACTGCCTCCGTAGCTCTAGAAGGGAAGAGCGCCGGAAAACAGTGTAGAACCGGGTCGCAAGGCGAAGGTTTCAGAAGCACCGAAAAGCAAATGAGCTGAGACAGGTGAAACTCCTGTCGGTGAAATTCCGTAGGGAAGCGTGTTCCCCTTAGCCTATGCTTACGAAAGGAGTGCGGGTTCGAATCCCGTCGGAGGCATATTGAAAACCCTATATTAAGAAATAGTTTGTCTTTATTATACCTATTTAATGGTAAAATTAAGGTTAGGATATTTTATAGTGGGAAACAAAATGGAAGTGTTTTTAGTAGCCGCTTTTTCAGCTATGATCATAATGATGACAGTTTTTGTTATAATAAAAGCTTGTTTTACGGGGTACAAGAGGAATGATATATCATTTCGGAAATTTATTTTTTTATCAAGTGTTTCAATTATGCTAGGCTGTTTAGTATCATGGGTGTTACCATTTGGCTATGAAAAAATATTGGATTATATTAACTAAATAAATGCATTTAAAAAGACCTTCTTAATTGAAGGTCTTTCATTTTTTAAAGTGCTTTTTCAGCTGTTGTTGTGTTGTAGTCTTTGCTTACGTCAACGGATTGAACAAAGTCAGGTTTTTGTGGTGCAGGGAAATCTGCATGACTTGCTTGATATGTAAATGAACCATTTATTCCAAGGGACACAATTCCGATGACAGATAATCCTAAAATAGCAGAACTAATTCTTTTAATCATTTTAATGCTCCTTTCTCAAATGTTTTTTCTTTTGCTTGTAACGCTTTATGAAAATATTCACTAGCCTTTACATGATTATTTTCATCATAAAGTTTGACGGCGAATTTCTCTGAATATTCTTGAGTGTAGTTATATAAAGATTCTTTGTCGAAATACGTAATTCCTTCAATAATAATTTTTTCTAAGTCTTCAGTTGAATCATTATTGTTTAAAGACTTTAAAATTTTAAAGTGGAGTATATATTCCTCATTATTTAGTTCTGTACAAAGCTTTAATCCTTTTGTAATAAATTCTTCTGCAATATTTGTTTCGCCAAGTTTAGAATGTTCTCGTGCTTGTAAGAAAATCGCTTTAAAATGGGTTGGCATTTTTGTTGTTACTTCAGATAAGTGACGAATAGCTAACGTTGATAGGTTTTGATTGGCATATAGCCAACCTAAGTTATTACGTACTCTTAAAAGTAAAGATTCTTCATTTTGTTTTTGTAAAACATTTATTGCTGAATTGTAGTGTTCTTCAGCTTGTTCGTATTGTCTTAATTGTACACAGGAGGCACCTAAAACGCTGTCACATGAAGCAACAGTTTTTTCATAATCTCTATGTGTGATAAGTACTTCTCGAGCTTTATTAGCATATTGAATCGCTTCAATAGGTTTATAAAAATGTTGATTAAAGATAGCGAATCGGTAATTAAATTCTGCTTCCTCTAGTTTATCTGAAATATTGACTAATAGTTTCTCAGCCTCTTCATAATGTTCACATGCTAAGTTATAATTTGTTGTTAAAGTAGCATAAATTCCTTTAAACAAATGATAATAATAAGAAAGTTGATTGTTAGAAGAGATAGAATAAGAATCAATTTTTTCAAAACTATCTTTTGTAATGCTTAAACTATCTGTTAAAATTTTATAGCGAAAATCTAGTAAGGAATAGTATAATGCTAAATTTTCGTCTTCTTTAAAGTTTAGTTCCTTTTCCTCAATTTCATGCTTTAAATTCTTCGCCTGTGAAACATCTTGCTTTAGCATGGCTAAATACCAATCATTAAATAGTTTTGTAACTTGTTCATTACCTTGTAGTTGAACGTTCATAAAACCCCCTCACTTTTTGAATATTCTTATAAAATATATTATCAAAAATAACAATATTTAGAAATGGAGTTTTATATTTCTCAATATTTGTTTGGTAGATTTACTATTAAATAAATTGGAATAAAGATAGTTTTGATATTTAGTTTAAGGAAGGAGGGAGTGGAATATAGTAAGGGTAGCTAAAGAGTGATTCAGTCTGTTTATTTGGAAGGGAAATGTATAAAAAAGGTGTGTTCAAACAATTTGTATGAACACACCTTTTTACATATGAAACAATCACGTCCCGCAAAAAGTCCTATAAGGGCGATTCGACGGCACAGGAGGCGTGCAGTAATCCGCTTGTTCTTGAGAATATTCATAAGGATTTGCTAAAGCTTGAAGAAGTTTCTCCATTACGCTATAGTCTCCATTTTTAACAGCTGCTTCTAGTGCTTCTTCTACTTTGTGGTTCCTGGGGATGATTACTGGGTTGTTATTTTTCATCAACTTGTAGGCATCATCTTGTGATTCTTTTTGTCTTTCTAACCGAGATTGCCATAGCTCGTACCATTCTTTAAATTCAGGACTTTCAAATAAAGGTGCATTTTCTAATGTATTGTCAGTTAATGCACGGAATGTATTTGTATAATCTGCTTTATATTTTTCCATCGCTTTTAAAAGTTTCTCAATAAGTGATTGATCATGCTCTTCATTGCTAAATAGTCCTAATTTCTTCTTCATTCCGAGGAACCAATTGTTTTCGTACTGCACACTGAACTTTGAAATTTCATCTTGTGCAATTTTTAGTGCTTCTTCTTCATCTTCATGTAGTATCGGTATTAAAGATTCAGCTAAACGTGCGAGATCCCATGCAGCCATATATGGTTGATTTCCGTATGCATAACGGCCTTGTGTGTCAATAGAGCTAAATACTGTTCCTTGGTTATAACTATCCATAAAGGCACATGGACCGTAATCAATCGTTTCACCGCTAATCGTTATATTGTCAGTGTTCATTACGCCGTGAATGAAGCCGACGAGTTGCCATGTTGCGATAAGGCTTGCTTGTCTCTTAATGACTTCTTGTAGTAGTGCGACATATGGATTTTCAGTAGATTCAACCTCTGGATAATGTCTTTTTATCGTATAATCAGCTAAAGCTTTGAGATCTTCGATTGGGCCGCGAGCAGCCGCGTATTGGAATGTTCCAACGCGTATATGACTGCTTGCAACTCTAGTTAAAATAGCTCCAGGTAACTTCGTTTCGCGATAGATTGGTTCGCCAGTTGAGACTACTGCTAAACTGCGAGTAGTTGGAATATCAAGCGCGTACATCGCTTCACTAATAATATACTCACGTAGCATTGGACCGAGTGCAGCACGACCATCACCGCGGCGTGAATATGGAGTTGGACCGGAACCTTTCAATTGAATATCAAACCGTTCGCCTGAAGGAGTAATTTGTTCTCCAATTAAAAGGGCACGACCATCTCCTAACATGTTGAAATGACCAAATTGGTGCCCAGCATACGCTTGAGCTAGTGGATGAGCTCCTTCTGGAATAGTATTACCAGCTAAAATGGCGATTTCAGCGTCCCTTTTTAGTTCCTC
Organism: Bacillus cereus group sp. BfR-BA-01331; assembly: GCF_022663915.1. Taxonomy (NCBI): domain Bacteria; kingdom Bacillati; phylum Bacillota; class Bacilli; order Caryophanales; family Bacillaceae; genus Bacillus; species Bacillus cereus group sp. BfR-BA-01331. The sequence continues at coordinate 84,671 of NZ_JAKUGJ010000007.1, read as the reverse complement.
AGGATTAAAGCCAAGAGATATTGCTAAAGAATTATTTAGTTTAATTAACTCCGGTGAGTGTACAGGAGTTGGGGGGATTTCTGTATAAAATGATTGTGGTAAAGTCGTATAACTATTATCTAAATTCCAACCTGCTTCATTATTTTTAGTCATTTTATCTCCTCCTTGTTTATTTTTTTATTATGTATTTGTACGTATGTATTCTTTGTAAAATTAGCTAAAAGTATAATATGATATTTCCCCTTGAAATCTATTGTAAGGACTTCATTGCACTATGTCTATTTAACAGCAAATAATAAAACTCCATTTTAAAAAAATGGAGTTTTATTATTATTTGATTTTTACAATTATCTTTCCTTTTGCTCTTCCAGACTCTGAATATTCCATTGCTTTTTGAGTATCTTCAAAAGGGAAAATGCGATCGATTATAGGTTTGATTTGTCCAGATTCAATATACTTTGCAATTATACGTAATTGATCTCCGCTTGGTTTCATAAACAAAAACGAATATTGAGCATTATGCTTTTTTTCAAGTGCAGTAAGTTTTTTGCTTGCTAATGAAAATAAGAGTGTTTTGAAAAATCCTGAACCAAATTCTTTACCGAAGCGAGCATTCGGCATTCCTGAAACGGAAACAATGTTCCCTTCGCTTTTTATAATATCGAATGATTTTTCAAGTGTTGTACCGCCAAGTGTATCAAATACCGCATCATAATTTTTCAGTATATCTTCAAACTTTTCTTTTTTGTAATTAATAATTTCATCTGCGCCAAGAGACTTTACTAAATTTTCACCAGCTTCACTAGCAGTTGTTGCAACAGTGGCGCCCATTATTTTTGCTAACTGAATTGCGAAAGTACCAACACCGCCGGATCCAGCGTGAATCAAAATCTTTTGTCCTTTTTGTAATTGCATGATGTCATGTAATGCTTGATATGATGTTAAGCCAACGAGAGGAATCGACGCCGCTTCCTCAAAAGTTAAATTTTTCGGTTTTAAGGCTATATCATCTTCATGAATGGCTATATATTCCGCAAAAGTACCGATCTTATCTTTTCTTGGACGTGCATATATTTCATCACCAACTTTAAATTGGGTCACCTTTGTTCCGACTTTTACAATGACACCAGAAAAGTCATTACCAAGAATAAGGGGCATTTTATATTTAAGTAACAACTTCACTTTTCCATCGCGTATTTTAAAATCAATTGGGTTAATGCTAGCTGCATGAATTTCTGCGAGCACCTCATACTCATTTATTTCAGGGGTGGGCATCTCAGTCATACGCATTGGAACTTTCCCGTACTTATCAATCACCATTGCTCTCATTTCTTATACCTCCAAAGTTCAATAAAAGTTTTGCAGTAGCTTCTCAATATCTAATACAAGGTTTTTTAATAATCCTAATTTTGTACGTATGTCAATATAATAAAAGTTCTTTGTACCTTCTTTACGCATTAAAATAATACCAGCTTCTCGTAAAATCTTAAGGTGATGTGATACTGCTGGTCGAGAAAGGTGTGTTTGTTTAGTGATTTCGCCAACACGTAATCCAGTTTGACATTCTGTTTTCATTAGAACTAACAAAATAGCTTGACGTGTTTCGTCACCAATTGCCACTAATACTTTTTGACAATTAATAAAATCTTCTTTAATAACATTTAATTGTTCTTGTTTATTCATTTCAATCACTATACCTCCAATAATTAGTCGAAAGGTTTAAGATGATGAACCATTACATCGATACGGTAATGCTACATGAATGTTGTATGAGCTGCAATATTGAGAAAGAAAATCGAGACGAATCCATTTTTACGTATTGAAAATTATGGAGTATTTATTATAAGGAATAGAAGGATATATATTTTTTTTCTATAGTAATTAATGAATTCAAAAGGTAGGAAATGATTTAACAATGCGTTGTCTGCCGAGGATAAAGGGTAGCCATTTAACAATAAAATAAGCGGTCGTAACCTTGTATAATTTACAAGGTTACGACCGCTTATAATGTTTTTATTATTTTTGATGTCAATATCAGAGAATAGTTCAAAGTAAAGCCTTCTTTTTTATCCTTTCATACACACACAAATTAAGTGACTTGTAGATGTATGAAAGGATAAAAGTAATTTGGGGCGTAATCTATCTATATGATAATTCAAAATGAAATATAAGTCTATATTTTTGTTGGTTTTTTGATTATATTTATGTCACTGAGCTCAGAAGAATATATGTGGAGGGAAAATGTATGGAATCGAAACATGTACCAGTTTTAATTGTTGGAGGGGGATTATCAGGATTATCGTCTGCATTATTCCTTGCGAAACATAACATTGATTATGTACTTATTGAAAGGCATCCGTCTACTGCGATTCATCCGAAAGCGGGTGGAATTACATTTCGCACAATGGAATTATTCCGAGAACTGGGTCTAGAAAAAGGAATTAGATTAGCTGGTAAAGCATTAGAGAATTGTCACGGGAGAATTGCAGTTCAAACAATAGCTGAGGTAAAGCATGAAGAGTTGGAACAAATAAGGGCGGCGCAGTATGAAAATAACGAAAATTTATTTCGTAAAGTGGAAGAGATTAGCCCATCAAAACAAACTGCTTGTTATCAAATTACTTTAGAAGAGATGATGTTACAATGCGCGAAAAAATTAGGCGGAGAGCTATCTTTTTATCATGAACTGGTTTCTTATGAACAAAATGAGAACGGAGTAATAGCAACGATTCGAAATCGTGACACGAAAGAAGAGAGCATGATTCATTGTGATTATGTAATTGCAGCAGATGGAGCGAAAAGTAAAATACGTGAACAGTTAGGTATTTTAACCGAGGGCCGTGGTACAATCGGTGGTTATTATATGAACATATATTTTGAAGCAGATTTAAGTGAATGTATTAAAGGAGACGCATTCGGTTTTACTATGATACGACATCCAGAAGTAATTGGCGCGCTTATTCCAGTCGATAACGAAAGTAAATGGATTTATCATGTAGCTTATGATCCAGTAAAAGGGGAGCGACCAGAAGATTTTTCTATAGAACGCTGTAAACAAATTATTCAAACTGCAATTGGAAGTATGGATATTAAGCCAGAAATAGTAAGTGTTTTACCGTGGGAAGCGAGTGAAAGTACAGCGGTAAAATTTCAGGACAATCGCATCTTTTTAGTTGGTGACTCAGCACATATTATGCCGCCAACAGGAGGATTCGGTTCAAATACAGGGATACAAGATGCACATAATTTAGCTTGGAAATTAGCGGCTGTTATAAAAGGGAAAGCAAATCCAAAATTGTTAGAAACGTATCATGACGAGAGATATCCTGTTGCGAAATTAACGACGGACCATGCGAGTAGTATATTATTTCGTGCAGCGAATAGAGAGGGAGGTAATTTGAATACTATGGATAGTTTAGCTGTCACTGCTGGTTATCAGTATTGCTCAGAAGCAATTATAGACGAATGTAACACACCGCATAGAATGAATATAGTTGATTTGAACGGACGCCCGGGAACGCGTGCGCCACATTTTTGGGGAACTTATGAAGGAAAAGAAGTTTCTATACTTGATCTATTTGGTAGCAACTTTGTGTTACTTACTGGAGCAGAGCCTAGTACTTGGACTGAAGCTGCAAATGTTGTTTCATCTGGATTAGGAGTAAAGATAAAAGTGTATCAGGTAGGTTTAACTGGTGATTTTATCGATCAAGGTAACTTTTTTAGAAAACTATACGGGATAGAAAATGGAGGAGCGGTAGTAATAAGACCAGATGGATTTATTGGATGGCGTACGGAAAATGAGGTAGTAAAGCCGGGTATATTACTTGAAGAGATAATGAATCGTTTATTATGTAATTAAATATAAAAACACCGCTTGTATTTCAAAAGCGGTGTTTTTATTGCTTACAACTTACAAAAATAAAATATTGTAAGTTGTAAGCAGATGTGCTAATCTTATAACCTACTTGAAAGATGAATTTTTTTGATTGCAACTTACAAATAATAAAAAATGTAAGTTGTTGAAATAACAGAAGATAATTTTATTATGTAAATAAAGTGGACGGTGAGAAAAATGACAGAAAAAGCATTAACGAGAAATGTTGTTTTGGATGCAGCGGAAAAGGAATTGATTAAATACGGATGGAGTAGGACGACTCTCGTTAGTATTGCGAAATCACTTGATGTTAGTCATGCAGCTTTATACTCTTATTTTCGTAGTAAGGCAGCACTTCGAGACGCTATTTTGGAAAGATGGTTATTAAAGTATTCGGATCAACTTGAGAAAATTAGTGGGAAAGACGGAGAAACAGCAGTAATTTTACAAGATTGGTTCTTATGTTTGTTCCAACTTAAACAGAAAGAGTTACTGGAAAATGAAGAGCTATTTACATTGAATAGTTCGTTAGTTCAGCAAAAGAATGCTGTTATCCAAAAACACGAAGAAAGATTAGTTAGGCAACTGGAGAAGGTTATAAATCAAGGGATAGAGCGTAACGAGATTGAAAAACAAGACAGTTTATTTTTAGCGCATACGATTTTTGGACTCCTATCACCGTTCTACCACCCTGCTTTTTCTGAGCGATGGAAAGAAGAGAAGATAAACGAAGAATTTCAAAAGTCATGGGAAATTGTTGCGCGTGGTATTTTTCAAAAGTAAAGAACTTCGTATCATATAAGGCTTTCAATCAGGAAACGTAATGAGAAGGGGAGATTATATGAGTCATTATAAAGAAGAACAACAACGTGTAAATGTAGTCATTGAAAAAGTAGACGAGGAACTGAATGAGCTGGACAGCCGAGTTGGTTCGGTGAAGTCTGAAATTGTAAATATAAGAAAAAACTTTTGGGAAGATGTAAAAGTAAATATAGATAATATTAAAGAGGCGGTTGAAACGGCGGCCAGTATTAGGCAAGAGGCCGAGATTCTTTCGGAAAGGGAGCATACCCATCGACATGCGAAAAATGAATATAATCTTTTAACGAAAATAAAAGATACACCGTACTTTGGAAGAATTGATTTTAATGAAGAACAAGAGGCGGATACTGATGAAATCTATATTGGTATCGGCTCTTTTTATGATAAAGAGACAGATGAATTTTTAGTATATGATTGGCGCGCACCTATTTCTAGTCTTTATTACGATTATTCTTTAGGAAGTGCAAAGTATATAGCGCCAATGGGGACAATATCAGGTGATTTACTTTTGAAACGTCAATATATTATCCGAAATGGTAACATTCAAAGTATGTTCGATACAGGTGTAACGATAGGAGATGAACTCCTTCAAGAAGCGCTAGGAAGAAATGCAAGTGAACAAATGAAAAGTATTGTAGTGACAATTCAAAAAGAACAGAACAAAATTATTCGAAACGATAAAAGTGATGTATTACTTGTGCAAGGGACGGCTGGAAGCGGGAAAACTTCAGCAGCTCTGCAACGGGTTGCGTATTTATTATATCGTTACCGTGGGACAGTAAACGCGGATCAAATTTTGCTATTTTCTCCGAATGATTTGTTCAATAGCTATATTGCTAATGTCTTACCAGAGCTTGGTGAGGAGAATATGCAACAAACAACTATCCAAGCATACATGGAACATATGATTGGAAAAAGTTTTACTGTAGAAGATCCTTTTTCGCAGTTAGAATACATGTTAACGAAAGAACAGGAAAACGTGTATGAAACAAGGAGAAAAGGGATTCAATATAAATCATCAATTGAATTTATGGGGCTGATTGAAAAGTATGCGAGAAACCTTGGTGAAAAAGGGATGCAATTTCATGATGTAACATTTAAAGGGGAAATAATCATACATGCAAATGCAATATATGACTATTTTTATTCCCTAAACACAGCCATTTCAATACCGAATCGAATGCAACTTGTAACGGAATGGATTAGTAAAAAATTAAATATCTTTGAAAAGAAAGAAGCGAAAAAAGAATGGGTAGAGCGGGAAATTCAATATTTAAATAAAGAAGATTATAATCGTTTGTATGAAAAGTTAGAGAAGGATAATCAATTTGATTATTACGAGAAAGAGCATGAAGTGTTAACGAAATATGTAGTGAGAAAGCATTTCCGTTCATTGCGAAGAAAGGTGAAATCTTTAGCTTTTGTAAATCATTCTGCAATATTTCAGCAGTTCTTTGGAACGATCCAGAAAGATGTTTTCGCACCGGATGGTTGGGAAGAAATATGTAAGCAAACAGTAAAGTGTTTAGAGGAAAAGCGATTAGCATATGAAGATGTAGCTCCATATTTATTTTTAAAAGAATTAATAGAAGGTTTTAAAACGAACCATCTTGTGAAATTTGTATTTGTTGATGAAGTACAAGATTATACACCATTTCAATTAGCGTTTATGAAACGACTGTTTCCGAAGGCAAAGTGGACGTTGCTCGGTGATGTAAATCAAAACATTTTCGCTCATGCTAGTAATAGAGGAACAAATATAATTTCAACGTTGTTTGCAAATAGCAAAGTAGAAACCATTCAGTTAAATCGTAGTTATCGCTCAGCAAAACCTATTATTGAACTTACAAAACATATCATTCCGAACGGGAAAGAAATCGAAGCTTTTAATCGGGATGGTAAGAAGCCGTTATGTATAAAAGTGAATGATGAACAAGAGCGTGTGGAAAGTATCATTGATAAAGCAAGAGATTTGCAAGAGAAAGGTCATAAATCAATTTCGCTCATTTGTAAAACAAATGAAGAATGTATGAAGGCTATGGAGTTAATAGGGGATAAATTAGACTACCATTTTGTGCAGAAAGAAAACACGACTTATGAGAATGGCGTTGTTATTATTCCTGCTTATTTAGCAAAAGGGATAGAGTTCGACGCTGTTATTGTATTTGATGCTTCAAGTGATATTTACAGTAAAGAATCTGAACGGAATTTATTTTATGTAGCATGTACACGAGCGATGCATGAGTTATATGTATATTATGCTGGAGAGATTACGGCAATTCTTTCGAAAGTACCGAAAGAATTATTTCAAAACGAAACGAGTAAAGGGAGAGATGCTTAATGGCTAATCAATTAAATGCTTTTCAAAACTGTAGTAAGGAAGTTTCAATGTTATTACCAATTCCGAAGTATGTAAAATTAGTGCATGAGCATGAAGAACTACGTGATGGTGTAAATGTTGAAATACAGCGTTATCAAGCAGAAGAACCACTGAATTATGGTGGCTCTCATATAACAACTATTACTTCTCAAAAGAGTAAGTATCTTTTAAGTTACACGAATATGATGCCAGTATACGCTAATAAACTACCTCATAAGGATGAGGCAGAGAAAATAGCGATGGATGTAATGGAAAAGGTTGATCGACAATATGCAAAGGGCCTAACTTTGCTTCGTATAGAAAAACAAACGAGACATTATGTTGACGGGGGACAAACTGTGGAGTTTCCTGTTCTATGGATAAAGATGATGCATAATAACGGAAGTTTTAACTGGGTGACAATTGGTGGTGACGGACAAATCATTGAATTTGAGCGAGAAGTGCGCTGGGATTATATGATGAGTCGTCGCCAAACAGAAATGTGGTATTACGATGATTGGGTATTGGCGCGCATCGGGAAAGGACCGCAATTATTGCCGCCAGCTGCGTTGGCTTAATATGTGTACAATGGTAGGCGTCTATGATAATATATCGCTAGTTATGCCTTATCTGTATAATAAAATGAACATAAAGGGCTGAGCGTTATGAGAAGAAAAGGTTATTTTATAGACAATGAGAGTAAAAAAATATTAAAAATGTAAATCTTTTATGAAGAAAATCTAAAGAAATGTCGTGAGAGTGACATTTCTTTTTTTATATGCTGTATAATCAATTTAGAAATGAGATTGGTTTTCATTAACGCTCATTTCCTCTTTTGAAATTACCTGTAATTTTAGCCATAATAAGCTGTTTTTCTTTTTCGTTACTTGCCCGATTTATTTTGTTTTAAAAATTTTCAGCATCATTTCCTTTTAAAATTATAATCTTTTTCCCTTAATATTCAATTAAAACTATATTGTTTTTTGTTACTCGATAATGAAACATCATATCATCTAAACGATTGAGCTTATCGGTCTTTTTCAAATTAACGCCTCCATTCTTGTTAATGTGTAACGAATGTTACATAAAAAATTAAAATTAAAGCTGGATGTATCCGATTGTAAGGTGGAAATTTTGTAAAAAAGAACTACAATAGAGAGTAGTTAAAATTTGAACGTTAGAAAAAGGAATCTAGTTTACTATGAGGAATAATAGAGTAGATAGATTATAAGATATTTAAAAATTAAAAGATATAGAATAGAATGGAAAAGTATAAAGTGAAACTAGATAAAAGAGGGTTCCCATATGTTTAAGAAATGGTTAATCGCTTTCTTTGTTTTTGCTATTTTTTGTGGGAGTGTCGCTGCACTCATACATGCAAATAAAGAAAAGAAATACAATTTGAAGGCATTTTCAAATTTTGAGGATAAAGTTGGAAATGTTCAATCGAAAGTTGATGCGAATCAGCAAAAACGTTATGATATTGCAGCAACGAAACTCGATCAATATTTAAAAGATAAAGGATTTAACGGAACGGTTCTCGTAACGGATAAAAATAATGTGGTTTTACGAAAAGGCTACGGGTATGCGAATATAAAAGATAAAGTTTTAACAACGCCAAGAACAAAATATCGCATCGGTTCCATAACGAAAACAGTAGTTGCAATATCTATATTACAGCTAAGAGAAAAAGGGAAATTGAATATTGAAGACAATGTAAATAAGTATATTCCATCGTTTCCAGCAGATAAAAACATTACGTTACGAAATTTATTAACACATACGTCCGGATTACCAGATCAGGGACAAGGTAGTGTTGATGCGGCATCACGTTTAAAGTTAGTAACGTGGATTGGAGCGCAAAAGTTGCAATTTCCTGCAGGGACAGGATGGAAATATACAGATTATAATTATATGGTACTTGCGTATATTGTAGAAAAGATATCGAATAAACCGCTTGCTGAATATGTGAAAGAAAACATTTTTACTCCTGTTGAAATGAATGAATCTGGTATGGGTGCAACTCTCCCTGAAGATATTTTCTTAGCAGAAGGTTACACGAAAAAAGATAATGAGTTAATAGCTGCACCACGCTTAAAAATGAACTGGCTGTATGGTTGTGGTGAAATGTATACGACCGTTGAAGATATGAAAAGATTAGATGAGGCTATTATGGATGGAAAGCTGATTTCTAAACAAAGCTTATCAGATATGTTTACAGTATCACCTGCGAGAAAATATGGATTTAGCTTCTATATTTACCCAGATTATTATCATAACCACGGTGTATTAGCTGGCTGGAACACTTTTAATAATTTTAACTGGGATAAAAGAACGTTTGTAATATTATTCTCTAACGTACAAAATGGTATGAATGATACATTTAATCAAGAGTTTAGGAAATTAGCGAATGATTTAATAGAAGGAAAATAATTATTTTAAAATCGGTATTGATATGTAATTATCAATACCGATTTTTTTATTTAATAATGTTTTATTTAGTGAACAAGCAGGTATGAGAGTGGATTAGTACTAGAATAAATTTATGAAGGAAGTCAAATGATATTAATGTTAAATATAGGGAATATACTTTGTGAATGTCATCTATTTGTATTGAAATTATGTGATTATCATGCGGAAGAATAATTGGTAAATTTTACATTGATGAAAAAGCTTGAGCTTCACACTATGTTAAGCCTTACAGTATTGTAGACATGAACAGGAGGTTGAAAAATGAAAAAAATAGTAAAGTTTTGTTTAATAGCTACATTATCTACAACGATTATTAGTGGATGTTCTTTTGAAGGGAATAATGAAAATGCCAAAGGGAAAGAGAAAGAGGATAAAAAAGTAGAGGTACAGAAAAACGCTGGAAAATATACGATGCCGGATGAAAAAGATAAACATGAAGGTACATGGCTACAATGGCCTCATGAATACACATATGGTCAAGAGTATAAACAAGAAGTTGAACCTATTTGGATTAAGATGGCAAGTGCTTTAACTGAGGGTGAAAAAGTCCACATTGTTGCATATGATGAGGAAGAGAAAGAGCGAATCAATAAGCTTTTAATAGATAAAGGGCTGAATATGGATAAAGTTGATTTCTTTATCGCTCCTACTGATGATGTGTGGGCAAGAGATAGTGGACCGATTTTTGTTTATGACAATAATAAAAATCTGAAAATATTAGATCCAGCATTTAATGGTTGGGGAAAGAAAACTCCATATAAAAATGATGCCTGTATACGTGAGAATGTTAGTAAACAATTAGGGATTGAAAGAATTGATTGGGGGAAATTTGTCCTTGAAGGTGGCGCAATTGAATTAGACAGCAATGGGACTGCTTTATTAACTCGAAGCGCAGTAACGAATAAAAATAGAAATCCTGATTTATCAGAAGCGGAAATTGAAAAATATATAAGTGACCTTGGGGTGACAAACTTTATTTGGTTAGATGGAGTGCCTAATTTAGATATTACTGATTTTCATATTGATGGATTTGCTAAATTCCATGATAAATCTACAATCGTAACGATGGCAGAAGATGACTTGGCTGAATGGGGCTTGTCAAACAAAGATATGGATAAATTGTTAGATGCAAAAAATGCTTCAGGACAGAAATATAAGTACGAATACTTACCGCTTAGTAAAGATAAAGTTACTTTAGAAGGTGGAAAAACTCTAGATTATAAGGGGTCGTATATCAATTATTATGTTGGGAATACAGTTATATTGGTGCCTAACTATAATGATCCAAATGACAAAATCGCAAACGATACGATTCAGAAATTATACCCGGATCGTAAAGTAGTGGGAATTGATGTGAGAGAGCTTTATAAAAATGGCGGAATGATCCATTGTGTGACACAGCAACAACCGATTCAATTGAAGTAATCGATTATAGTTTCGTTATGTTGCTTTATAGACAAAATAGGTGAAAAGCTATCTTTACTTATTTTGTCTTGTTTTAACATCTGTAACAAGAACGGAATGTATAATTTTAATGTAACGATAATTGAATGAAAGTATATTGTCATTATTGGTTTATATGGAAAAGGAGAAAAATGTTTGTGGTAAAGAATTTTAAAAAAGTATTTTCGTTTTTCCCTATCGTTCTACAGTACATTATAAATGTAGCTTTGATCTGTTTGGGAATTGTTTTAAGTGTGTTTCTTATGAAAGAAGTCATTCAATTTATACAAGAACTTAAATTAAATAGTGAGGAATCTAGTTATCATTTAATTGATAGCATTGTCGTATTTTTTTTATATTTTGAATTCATCGTAATGATTATAAAGTATTTTCAAATGAACTTTCATTTTCCATTACGTTATTTTATATATATAGGTATTACGGCTATTGTTCGTCTAATTATTATAGACCATGATAGTCCAATGGATTCATTGATATATGCTTGCGCGATTCTTGTATTAATTAGTGCTTTATTCATTGCAAATTCTAAAATAATGCGTCGTGATTTAGAAGAGTGAACGTTTGTTGTTTAAATCAAAAAAGATGTTTTATCTTTTGGTAAAAAGGAGTAACAGTATTGAAAGAAATAATCTTAACCAGTTTTATAATAATAGGGTTTATGATTCTACTATTTAATTGTATACTTTCATAATTTAAAAGAATAAAAGGTTAATAAGGAAAGAGGTTTTTGTAAATATGGTTCATTACAATAATCAAAATAATTTACATCAAATATTTACATTAAAGGGAACAGTTATAAGAGATATTTTCCCGCAAATTTTATTATATATATGTATTTCAACGATAGTAACTGTGATTAATTATTATTATGTAGAAATAAAAATTAATCAAACTCCTTGGGTAATTGTTGGAGGGGCTTTAGGTCTACTGTTAGTTTTTCGTACTAACACTGCCTATGATAGGTATTGGGAAGGTAGAAAGTTATTTGGCACGGTTGGTGCTTGTACTAGAAATTTGGCAGTTAGTTTTTTATGTTATTGGGAGTCTGAAGGGAAAAAGACGGATCAGGAAAAATTAAAATTTTTACATTTGTTAATTGCTTTTCCAAAGTTAGCGAAAGGACATTTGAGAGACGAAAAAGATTTATCCGAAATAAAAGCATTGTTTGATATTTGTTCTGAGAAGGAAAAAGAAATGTTGGCTGAGTCTATTCATTTACCGATTAGTATAGTTTTTATGTTAAAAACTATACTATCAAAAGGTTTGAAAACGGGTCAAATTCACCCAAATGCAATAATTAATATGGAAGCTGATTTGAATACTCTGCTTACGGCTGTGGGTGGATGTGATCGGATCAAAACAACGCCTATTCCTTTTGCATATTTTGCTCATATTAAAATTTTACTGCTCATATTTTGCGGGACTTTATCGATTGGTCTTGTTGATAGTCTTGGATGGTTTACAGTACTTGCAACTACGTTTATAAGTTTTGCATTTATAGGGATTGAAGCAATAGGAGTTGAAATTGAGGATCCATTTGGTCAAGATCCAAACGATCTGCCGCTAGAAGGGATTTGCATTGGTGTAGAAACGCATTTAGTGAATTTATATAATCAAAACGCTCTATTAGAAGTAATGGATTTGAATCTTGATAAAAAAATCATCTAATCCTTCATTGTGTACGGCGATTAAAATTTAAAAATCTTGTCAAGAGTCAGTTTATGGCTTAACGACGGCTTTATATTTTTTATATAAATATATAATATTTCTCCGTGCTATAATCCATTCATGAAATGTGCACGTTTCAAAAATTGTAATGAAAAGAGAAATGAATTGGGGAATAGTTAGCTTATTGAAAACAGTTATTCAATCATTATTAAAAAGCGAGGTAAGTAATATGGAACAAAAACATAGTGGCATTATTTTTACTGCAATACCAGATGAATCGAATGAATATTATCGACCATTTTATGAAGACATTATTTATTTTAATGAATACTTAAATGAAAATAAAGCATTTACCGATCAACTTATATCTTTATCTGTTGAAGAGCAAGACTTTCATACAAACTTTTTTGAGTATGATGATATTTGGCTAAGAGATGTTGCACCAGTTGTAACAAATCATCTAGTTAAATTCAAATATCAACCGAATTATTTACCGAAAGATCAAGGACGATATTTAGATCAACAATTTAATAAATGGTTGAAAAAGAACGACTTTGAATATGTGACATCTCCATTGATATTAGACGGTGGAAATCTTATTTGGAATAAAAAAGATACCGTTATATTAACGGAACGCATATTTGATGATAATTATGATTGGACGGAAGAAGAAATTATAGAGCAACTGGAATGCGATTTAGATGTGAGTCGGGTTATTATTATTCCTGCTGAAGAGGGAGATGTACTTGCACACGCAGACGGGATGGTTAAATTTATTGATGAACATACAATGTTTATTAGTGATTTTTTAGGGGATCATGAATTTAGATATAAGGTTCAAGAGATTATTCAAGAGCAAATGCCAGAGGCTGAATTTATAGTTGTTCCTTCGTCATATACAGAGAAGGGTCAATACGATGAAGAGATAGCGTCAGCAAAAGGTTTATATATAAATATGTTAGAAACATGTGATACGCTTTACGTTCCTAAGTTTGGATTAGCTAAAGATGAGGAAGTTTTACGATATATTCAACAGCATACTGAGAAACAAGTTATTCAAAGTCATGTAGGAGAAATATCGACAATGGGAGGCGCGATGAATTGTTTAACGTGGTATTGTCCTAGTCATTTGTTACCTTCAAAAATGAAAAGGCTGAACGATCAGAATGAAGGTTCTTCAATCAGAAAAATATTTGATTGGTTTTAATAAATAAGCTTATATATAAGAAAATGTATTCAAGGGGTATTTATATGTATACAATTACTGAGTTTTCGCGGATTTGTAAAATGAGTACACGGATGCTAAGGCATTATGACAAAGAGGATATATTAAAACCAGCATATGTGAACCCGGAAAATGGGTATAGATATTATGAGCAAGGGCAGCTTGAAATAGCGCTGAAAATTAAAAAGCTAAGGGAGTATAAGTTTCCTTTACCGAAAATTAAAATAATTCTTCAATCATCAGATCAAGATTCATTTATTAAACATATGCAATCACAAATTATAGAGTTGTCTCATGAGGTGAAACAAAATTTACAGGTTATTTCAGAAATGAATGAAATGGTAAATATGAATCATGCTTTAAATACTGCTTGTCATAGAAATTACGATATATTTATTGGAATGAGAAATGAAATAACAGTAATTGCTCAAAGACTGCAAATAAATATAGATGATATGGATGATTATTTTTATGACTTATATGAAAAAGTACAAAAGCATAACTTACAAATGGTCGGTTCGCCCTCTACGGTCTTTTATGATGAAGAGTATATTCCAAATGAAAGTGATGTTGAATTAAGGATTCCGGTCATGCATGGGAACAATAAAGATGTAGTACAAGAATATGAAATAAAAAAATTAAATCCACATCAAATCGTTACTACTATGCATTATGGAAGTTATGACTATATAGGCTACGCTTATATTGCGTTAGAAAAATGGATTGAAAGAAATGGTTATGTAATAGATGGTTCACCATATGAGGTCTACATAAAGGGACCTGAATGTGATTGTTTAGTAGAAGAGTATGTCACACAAATTTGTTTTTTAGTTATGAAAATAGACTGAGAATAAGGATTGACATTAACATTATGTCAATCCTTATTCTATTTATGTAAGTAATTCATCATAATAAAAAGGAGAAAGAATATGAAAAGAACAATCATGATTATTTGTCTGATTCTAAGTATGACATGGGTTTCAGCGTGTACTCCTGGAGTAGGAGAAGGTGAGAATGGTAGCTTCGTTCTACCAAATCAGTTGCCAAAAAATGTAGTGTTTAAAAATGGTACAATCTATACTTCAAATGACAAGCAAGACATTGTAGAGGCTGTAGCCGTTAAAGAAGGGAAAATTACATTTGTTGGTTCAAACAAAGATGTAGAAGGATTTATAAATGAAGATACGAAAGTGGTGGATTTACAAGGACGTTTTATTCTTCCTGGTTTTGTGGACAATCACAATCATATATTTGAGGCGAAATCACCAGCAGCAGGGAATTGTAGTGTCTCGCCAGATGCTGCGCTGCAAGAACAACGCTCGTATTTAAAGGCTTGTAAAAAAGATGTGAAAGATGGCGAATGGATAAGCGGAACAGGATTTAGTTTGGAAGAGCTGTTAAAAGATATGGACGAAAAATCTGAACAACAAACGCCATTACAAGTTCTTGATGAGTTATTTCCTAATAACCCTGTATTAATTATGGAAAGAACTTCTCATTCTGTATGGGTTAACTCAAAAGCATTGGAAGTAGCGGGAATAAATAAAGAGACGAAAGATCCGCAAGGCGGAAGAATCATCCGGGATCCAGAAACAGGAGAACCTTTCGGGCTTCTGTATGATACAGCAGGGGATATCGTGATGGAAAAAGCATGGAATTCCCAGCCCAATCTCTTTGAAAAAAATTATGAAGGTTTGTTAGACGGTTTAGATGAGGTTGCGAAGAATGGTATTACTACAGTCGGCGATGGACGTCTTTATTGGAAACGAGGCTGGTTAGATGTTTGGAATAAAGTTAATGATGAGAAAAAGTTAACGTCGCGAGTAGTACTTCGTCCGTGGGTATATCCGAACTTAAATGAAGCAGAGCAAATGGAGTATTTCAAAAAAATTAAGCGTGATGATGTATCATCTAGAATGCTTATTAATCAAGTGAAGATGTATAGTGATGGAATTAGCATTAACAGCACAGCTAAAATACTAGAAAAATATAAATTTGAGTGGTTTAAAGGAACACCGTACGGTTTGAACTATATTCCAGAAGAAAAAATGAAGTGGTGGTTGAGTGAACTCAATAAAATTGGTTACGGTGCACTCATCCACACAATTGGAGATGGCGGAGTAAGAGAAAGTTTAAATGCAATTGAAGCTGCGAAAAAAGAAGGTGCAAATCAGCCTTATACGCTCACACATGTTGAGATGGTAGAAGATAGTGATATAAATCGTTTTGCTAAGTTAGGTATTAGCGCTGATTTTCAAGTAGGTCATGATTTTGCAGAAGATCCTAAACAAAGCTGGGCAAGTGCGTATTTTACAAATCAACAGATGAAACGAATTATGCCGTTAGGACGCATTTGGAAAACAGGAGCAAATGTATCGCTTAGTAGTGATTGGGACGTAAACGAACTGAATCCACTTGTGACAATTTCGAATGCGTTAAGTATTGAAGAGAAAGGCTTATCTGATATATATGCAGCTATTGATGCTTATACAATTAAGCCCGCCAAAGCATTAGGCCTTGATAATATTACTGGTTCAATTGAAGTAGGTAAATCAGCCGATATGGTATTGCTAAATGAAGATATTACTAAAATGAGTGTCGATAAGATTCCGAATGCGAAAGTTTTAGTGACGGTTTTACAAGGAGAAGTAGTGTATCACAAGGGAAAATAAAGAATCAGTTTATGAAGTAGTTAATATATTTCTGTTGACCTTAGCACGATGTCAAAGTTTAGACTGAATTTACATTCGAAGAAGGGGTGAACATGTATGAGAAATATGGAAAATAGTTTGTTTTATATGCCAGCTGAGTGGGAAAAGCATGAGGGGACATGGCTCCAGTGGCCTCATGATAAAGCTCATAGAGGTGAAGGTTACAGAGCTAAGTTAGATGATATTTGGGTAACGATGGCAAAGGAGCTTCATTACGGAGAAATTGTGCATATTGTTGTATATGATGAAGAAGAAAAAGTACATGTCCAATCGAAGTTAATGGAAGCGAAAGTGGATATGGATAAAATTGATTTCTTAGTTCAAGAGACGGATGATGTATGGATAAGAGATAACGGACCGATCTTTGTAAAAGATAAGGAAGGCAAGCTCTGCTTAACACACTGGATTTTTAATGGGTGGGGTGAGAAATATCCGTATGAAAATGATGCGGGTATTCCGGCGGAAATAAGTGAAATGTATAACATTCCAAAAGTTAATTCTAGTGTCTGTCTAGAAGGTGGAGGAATAGAGATAAACGGAAATGGAACCTTAATGGCGGCAAAAACTTCTATTATAAATGAAAATCGAAATCCTACACTAAGTCAGGAAGAGATTGAAATAGAGTTAACGAAGCATTTGGGGGTCACGAATTTTATATGGATAACGGGCATTCGCGGTGAGGATAATTATGATGAAGATACGGATTACCATATTGATGGGGCAGCACGTTTTGTAAATGAAAATACAATTCTTTATGAATATGATCCTTTTGGGGAGAGTGAATCCTACCTTTTGGAGGCGTACGAAAAGCATTATCAAGAATTGAGACAAGCGAGAAATATAGATGAAAATCCATTTCAGCTCATCCCAGTACCGGTAACAAGAAAAGTGGTAAAAGAAGCAGACTGTAAGGGCTCGTATTTGAACTTTTATATTGGAAATGAAGTTGTATTAGTTCCTATATATGGTGATGAACATGATAAGTTAGGACTTCAAATCATTGAAGGGCAGTTTCCAGGAAGAAGAATTGTCGGTGTTTATGTAAATGAACTGTATGCGTATGGTGGTATGATTCACTGTGTGACACAGCAACATTTAGCATAAAGTAACCGAAATGAAAAAAGCATGCAGAGTATATACTCTGCATGCTTTTTATAATGCTGAAAACTCTTCAACAAGTGAGCTAAAACGATTTAGTGCATTTTCAATCGGTTCTGGCGTAGTTAAATCAACACCAGCTTTTTTCAGTAAGTTTAATGGATAGTCAGAACTTCCGCCTTTAAGGAATTCAATATAGTTTTTCTGAGCATTTGGATCGCCGCTCAATAACTTATCAGCAATTTGGATTGCAGAAGCGAATCCAGTTGCATATTTGTACACGTAAAATGGACGATAGAAATGCGGTATTCTAGCCCAGCCGTATTTTACTTCTTCGTCAAATACGAGAGAGTCGCCATTATACTCTCTAAACAAGTTTTCATAAACTTCGCTAAAGACTTGGGCATTTAATGGTTTACCTTGTTCGGCCATTTCATGTGTAATTTTTTCAAATTCTGCAAACATGATTTGTGTAAAGAAAGTACCTTTAAAGCTATCGATAAAGTAGTTAATTAAATGATTACGTACGTTCGTTTCTTTTGCTTCTTTTAATAAATAATGAATTAATAACACTTCATTTACTGTAGAAGCGACTTCTGCAACAAAAATGGAATAGTGTGCAGAAATTCTTGGCTGGTATCCGTGTGAGTAATGCGTATGCATACCGTGCCCGCATTCATGAGTAAGGGTGAAAAGGCTATTTAAATCATCATGATGATTTAAAAGAATGAAAGGATGAACACCGTATACACCAAAGTTATAAGCGCCAGAACGTTTTCCTGGTGTTTCTCTCACGTCTATATAGCGTTTATCTTTAAAGTTTTTTAATGTTTCGATATATTCTTTACCTAAAGGAGCTAGTGACGCGATCATTATATCAAACGCTTCGTCGTATGGAATGTCTTGTTTTACACCTTTTACTAAATCAACACTCAAGTCGTATTGTCGTAGTTCATCTACATTTAATTTTTCTTTTCTAAGTTCATTATACGTATGTAATGATTGAATGTTTTTTTTCGTTGTCTCAATTAAATTTTCATATACTTCTTTCGGAACCATGTCGCCAAATAATGATTTTTCTAAAGCTGATGGATATTTTCGTAGCTTTGAGACAGTAACATTGTTTTTAATAGCTGCGGACAAAGTAGAAGCGATAGAGTTTTTTAACTGAACATATGGCTTGTAATAAGCTTTATAGGCTTCTTCACGTTTCTCACGATTCTCATCTTCTATTAGCTTTGCATACATTCCACGTGTTAAGTTTACTTTTTCTCCATCATCAGTAGTCACTTCACCAAAAATTATATCTGCATTATTTAACATGCCAAATGTATGCTGCGGGGAGGAGAGTGCTTCACCCATTTGTGATAAAATCTCTTCTTGGTCTTTATTCAAAACGTGTTTTTTATAACGGTATAGCTCAAATAAGTCTTCTTTATAATAGTGTAAGCCTTCTGTTTCTTCTATGTAAGAATGTAATGTGTTTTCATCTACACTAAGTAAGAATGGGGAAAAGAAAGATTTAGCCGCACTTACTTTCACGTGTAATTGTGATACTTTATCGACAAGGGATTGAGCGTCAGTATCGCGTGTATCAAGATCAGATTGTAATCGTGCATAAGCGAACATTAAAGATATTATGCTAGATATTTCTTCACTCTTTGTTAAATAAGCTAATAAACTATTGCCATCGTGAATATTTCCATTAAACTTGTGTAATTCATTCGTTAATACTTCAATTTTATGAAAATCGCTTTCCCAATCTTCAATTGTATGATAAATATCCGTTAAATCCCATTTTTCTTTATCAGCTACTTGTAGTCGATCTTTAAGTTCAGTCATAATCATTTCCTTTCTAAATATGTAGTTATATTCCTATATAACTATGAAATACAACAAATTGCAAAAAATCCCTGCTGGAAAATGAAAAGCCTTGCCGGAAATGGCGAGGCTTTAAAAGTTATAATGTAATGCCGAACGTTGAATGAAGGAGGTTTGTATATTGCTCTTTTGTAATTGTTTCTTTTGTTTTATTTCTATTTTTCGTTACTGTAAGGCTATCTTTTGTTAATGATGCGTGCCCGTCATGAGTAAGTTTTACAACAAGAGGTACTTTGTTAAATGGTGAACCTTCATGTTCAACAATAATTTTTTGTGCTGCATTTGCTTTCGTTTCATCCACTTCTTCCAAGTAAAATGCATAACCTACTGTCCAATCATCAGTAGAAGATTGATCTAGAAACTCATTGCTTTTACGCATTTCTAAAATATAATTACCTTTTTCAGTCGTTTCTTTACGAATACGATAGTCGCCTGTTACAGAATGAACGATCTCACCTGAGAAAGGAACAGGGGAAAGGGGTAAATATGATCCGAAACCTACTTCAATTAAGTAAAGTTCATTATGATGTTGTAAAACAGTTGCGATATGCCCTGAATCTACAGCCCATATAGAATTTGCAGCGTTATAAACTGTTCCTGAAACGAGATGGACATCGAATTTAGAGTCCTTAAGGAAGTAATACATAGCCGGATTCAATTCATAACAAAGGCCGCCACGGTTGTTTATTAAAATTTTTTCTTTTAGATTTTCTTTTGATATTTCTTTAAAGTTGTTTTCGAGAATATTTAAGTTTTCAAAAGGGACAGTTTGTGCCATTGCGTACATAATGTTAGGTAAATCTTCAAATGAAACTTTGTGTTTTTCTTCTATATTTAATCTTGCGAAAAATTGTTTTTGAAAGTCGGTCATAGAAATCCCTCCGTTATGCTTTTATAGATAAATTGTAAACAATTTTGAATCCGATGTGAATTTTAAACTATATGGGGTACTTGTGGAATAGTTGAATTCATATTTTGAAAAATAATGTGAGAGATTAAAAGATTGTTACTTTACTAACTGTAGAACGAATATTATAATAACTTTAATAAATTATGCAAACGTTTTCTTGAAAGGGCTGGTGTAAATATGTTGAAAAGAATTATGGTATTCTGTTTATTGTTTATTTTGCTTTTACCTAATGTATATGTGATGAATAAGGCAGAAGCAGCAACGATAAACAATGGAACATTAATGCAGTATTTTGAGTGGTACGCTCCGAATGATGGGAATCATTGGAATCGTTTGCGTTCCGATGCTGAAAGTTTAGCTCATAAAGGAATCACATCTGTATGGATACCACCTGCATATAAAGGGACTTCGCAAAATGATGTAGGGTATGGGGCCTATGATTTATATGATTTAGGGGAGTTCAATCAAAAAGGAACGGTGCGGACGAAATATGGGACAAAAGCACAGTTGAAATCTGCAATTGACGCTTTACATAAGCAAAACATCGACGTATACGGTGATGTAGTTATGAATCATAAAGGTGGGGCTGATTATACTGAAACCGTAACAGCTGTTGAGGTAGACCGTAACAATCGAAATATTGAAGTATCAGGTGATTATCAAATTAGTGCATGGACGGGGTTTAATTTTCCAGGGCGCGGAGATGCTTATTCTAATTTCAAATGGAAATGGTATCATTTTGACGGAACGGATTGGGATGAAGGAAGGAAATTAAATCGAATTTATAAATTTAGGGGTATAGGTAAAGCGTGGGACTCGGAAGTGTCTAGCGAGAATGGGAATTATGATTATTTGATGTATGCAGATCTTGATTTTGATCATCCTGATGTTGCGAATGAGATGAAAAATTGGGGAACATGGTATGCGAATGAATTAAATTTAGATGGCTTTCGTTTGGACGCTGTTAAACATATTGATCATGAATATTTACGCGATTGGGTAAATCATGCCAGACAGCAAACGGGGAAAGAAATGTTTACAGTAGCTGAATATTGGCAAAATGATGTTCAGGCTTTAAACAATTATTTAGCGAAAGTCAATTATAATCAATCTGTGTTTGATGCACCGCTTCATTACAATTTTCATTATGCTTCAACAGGAAATGGGAATTATGATATGAGAAATATTTTAAATGGAACAGTAATGAAAAATCACCCTGCACTCGCAGTTACTCTCGTTGAGAATCATGATTCTCAGCCTGGGCAGTCATTGGAATCTGTAGTAAGTCCGTGGTTTAAACCGTTGGCATATGCATTTATTTTAACACGTGCAGAGGGCTATCCTTCAGTTTTTTATGGTGATTACTATGGGACAAGCGGAAAGAGTAGTTATGAAATTCCAGCGTTAAAAGATACAATTGATCCGATTTTGACGGCACGAAAAAACTTTGCATATGGTACGCAGCGTGATTATTTAGATCATCCAGATGTGATTGGCTGGACAAGAGAAGGCGATGGTGTACATGCTAATTCTGGTTTAGCGACATTACTCTCGGACGGACCAGGAGGATCAAAGTGGATGGATGTTGGAAAGAATAACGCTGGGGAAGTATGGTACGATATTACGGGTAATCAAACAAATACTGTAACAATTAATAAGGACGGATGGGGGCAGTTCTATGTAAGTGGAGGATCAGTTTCCATATATGTTCAGCAGTGAATTGGTAATAGAAAAGAAGAGGTAGACTGAAATATAAGTCTTACTCTTCTTTTTATATTGTTATCATACCTAAATCTTTATTTTAATAAATGCACTAGTCGACTTTTGAAACAACAAGAGATGTGTTGGAATAAATAATGTCACCGATCGCTTCTCTTATTCGTACTCGAAGAACATCTCCTTAGCTTAAAGGTAATAGGTCAGTTCTGGCGAATGTAGCTCTTACCCCAGAACCACCACCAACTCGTGTAATTCTTTCGTTAATACTTCAATTTTATGAAAAATGCTTTTTAATCTTCAATTATATGGTAAATGTCCATTAAATCCTATTTTTCTTTATCAGCTACTTGTAGTCGATCATTAAATTCAATCATAATCATTTCCTTTCTAAATATGAGTTATATTCCTATATAGCTATGAAATACAACAAATTGCAAAAAATCCCTGATGGAAATTAAAAAGCCTCGACTGAAATAGCAAGGCTTTAAAAATTATAATGTACTACCGAACGTTAAATATAAAAGATTTATATATTGTTTTTCGTAATAATAAAAATCGTACTGTGATTGCTATAGAACTAAATATTAGTATGCTTTTAACGTGATTTTAATAGATGTTTTATATTTGCTTTACGATAAAATGTTTATAGTGTAAAATTACACTATAAGTGTAAAATGAAAAGAAATGGGTGTTTTTACACTTGTGGTTATTAGGGCTTTCTAAAGCAAGATGATGAGTTTTTATTATTCATGTCAGAGAAGGCAAAGTGGTGTAGCAATTATTAGAAGAAGTTTTTTATATACATTGTAATTTCAAATCTATAAGGGCATTTCTGTATAGGCAGTAGTAGCGAAAGGAGAGGAAATATGAAAAAAAGAAAAATGAAATATAGCATAGTATTTAGTTTATTACTATTAACATCATGTTATATAACGGATGAAGAACTTGAACAAAAAGCACAAAGTTATACAAAATCGGAGTATGGTATTTCTGTTAAACTAAACCAAGTTGAAACACTGGATAACGGAAAGGATTTCCTTGGTCCAAAGTGGCGGATAGTTTCTGTACAGCAAGTCGATGAACCGTATTTGCAATTTCAACTTTCTTTCGAGGGACAAATCTCTCCAAAAGTAAATAATGATAACTATAAAATAAAAAAAGAAGCGAATGATTTACAAGAAAGATTCAATACATATTATGAAAAAAAAGAGAATAATACTATCCTTATTTTCGCTCAAATACAGGCGGGGGATACTGTTTTCGATAAGAATGCCGAGAAAGAAATAGCGAAGAAAAATTTGAAGCAGTATTATACGGCAGTTTTTAGAAGTAATACTGTTTTAGATGTAAACAATCCTGTACATATGGAAACATTAGCGGAGGCTGCAAGAAGTATTAAGGAATTTAATAAAACGATTGAAAATAGTAAGAGTAGTGTGGAAGATATAACGATTAAGCTGCCAGACGTTAATAAGGATGTATTAAAAAATATTGCAGTAGATTATATATTAACGGCTGAAGATGTGAAAAAGACCCTTGAGAAAAAGGTTGATTATATGAAAGCTTTACAATCTGTAAGGGAATAGTCTGACACCTTTACTTCTCACAAAACATATAGTATGATGATTTCAGTAAATTAGATTTCAATGACTATAATATAAATTAATGAGAGGTGCTTTTTGTGAGTGCGGTAGGTACTAAATAGGAAAAATTTAATGAAATAAATCGGATAAGACCAGGGGATTTTTATGTATAGCATCCCCCTAATTTTGTCATGGATTTATTTCGATACCTATGAAGATACCTACAATACTTTATAAAGCGTGTAATAAGGGGAGTGCCATCCGTTTTTTATGGCTTATTTCCTCATATGTTATTACACATGCCTTGTAAATGTAAAAGCTGCGGTATCCCCGCAGCTTTTTTGTATATGTTTTTAATGTATAAAAATGGTAATTGAATAATGTAGAATTCATTGGAATCTAATGAGTAGGTATCTTCATTGATGATAGAAATCAATCATAGTGAGGAGAAACAAAATGAATACGATGACTTTTGAAAAGTTACAATATAACGAATTAAAGGATATAGTGAAATCTTATTGTGTAAGTGGATTAGGTAAAGAACTATTAAATAAATTAGAGCCGAGTACGAGTATAAAAGTAGTGAGGAATCGCTTGAATGAAACGACAGAAGCACGAGCTATAGTAGATGCAGAAGGGCATGTGCCTTTCTTCGGAATTTCTAATATCGCTAGTACAATTCAAAAATTAGAAAAAGGGATGATTTTAGATCCAGCAGAATTAGTAAGTGTTTCAGACTTTTTACGTGGCTGTAGAAAGATTAAAAGGTTTATGTTAGATAAAGAATTTTTTGCGCCAGTATTAGCTTCATATGCAAATTCAATGACTGAATATAAAAGTATTGAAGAGGAAATTAACTTTTCAATTAAAGGAAATAGCATTGATGCAGCGGCTAGTAAAGAGTTAAAACGAATTCGAAATAACATTGATTCTGTAGACGGAAAAATAAAAGAGCGCTTAACGAAGTTTTTAAATAGTAGTGCAAATAAGAAGTATATTCAAGAGTTCTTTATTAGTAAGAAGGATGATAGGTATACAATTCCAATTAAATCTTCTTATAAAAATCAAGTTGCGGGAAGTATAGTTGAAGCGTCCGCTAAAGGCTCTACTGTATTTATAGAACCACATACGGTTACAAAGTTAAATGCGGAACTCGCAAGTTGGAAAGCAGAAGAAGCGATGGAGGAGTATCAAATTTTAGCGACATTATCAGGAATGGTATTAGAAAACATTTATCATATAAAAATTAATATGGAACTAATTAGCCAATATGATATGGTATTTGCGAAAGCGAAGTTTAGTAAATCAATCGATGGAATAGAGCCGAAGTTAAATGATCATGGCTACATTCATTTAGTAAATTGTAAGCATCCGCTTTTAAGTGGGAAAGTAGTACCGTTAAACTTTGAAATCGGTCAAGAATACCGTAGTTTAATTATTACAGGACCGAATGCAGGCGGAAAAACAATTGTGCTAAAAACAATAGGATTGTTAACATTAGCGACGATGTCAGGTTTGCACATCGCTGGAGATAAAGAAACGGAAATTGCTATTTTTGACAACGTATTTGTAGATATTGGTGATAATCAAAGTATTGAAAATGCACTAAGTACATTCTCATCGCATATGAAAAATCTATCCGAGATTATGAGGATGTCAAATAATAATACATTAATACTATTTGACGAAATAGGAAGCGGTACAGAACCGAATGAAGGTGCGGCGCTTGCGATATCTATTTTAGAAGAATTTTACCTTGCGGGATGTATTACAATTGCGAGTACGCATTACGGTGAAATTAAGCGTTTTTCAGAAATGCATGGTGATTTTATGAACGCAGCAATGCAATTTAATAGTGAAACACTAGAGCCACTTTATAAATTAGTGATCGGTAAATCAGGTGAAAGTAATGCACTTTGGATTGCGAATAAAATGAATGTGAGAGACCATGTACTGCAAAGAGCGAAAGAGTATATGGCAAATAAAGAATACGCTCTAGAAAAAGTGAATGAAAGTAAAATTAGAAAACCAAAATTCGTGCAAGAAAAAAGAGAAAATGACTATGAATATAAAATCGGTGACCGTGTGAATTTATTGGATCATGATGATTTTGGTATCATCTATAAGGAAAGAGATAATTTCTATAATGTCGTTGTATATTATAACGGTGAATTCGTTGAAGTGAATGTAAAACGTATTACTTTAGAGGTAGCGGCGAAAGAATTATACCCAGAAGGATATGATTTAAATACACTATTTGTCGATTATAAAGAAAGAAAAATGCAGCACGATATGGAGCGCGGATCGAAAAAAGCGCTTCGTAAAATTGAAAAAGAAATAAGAAAGAATAGAGGGTAATATAGAATGGTAACGATTAGACAAGAACAAAAAAATGATTATAGAAAGACAGAAGAAGTTGTAAAAGAGGCATTTTTAAATGAAGAATTTAGTGATAAAAAAGAGCATGAACTTGTAAAACGTATTAGAAAATGTGATGCATTTATTCCAGAATTATCATTAGTTGCGGTTGATGAGGGAATAGTGGGGCACATTTTGTTATCAAAAATTACAATAGAACAGGATGGAACTTCTGTAAAATCATTAGCACTTGCACCAGTATCAGTTGCTAGGGGCCATCAGAAAAAAGGAATTGGCGGAAAATTGATCGTAGCTGCTTTAGAAAAAGCGAAAGAACTAGGATATGAATCTGTTGTGGTATTAGGACATCCAGAGTACTATCCGAAATTTGGATTTAAAAAAGCAAGTGATTGGAATATAAAAGCACCATTTGAAGTGCCAGATGAAGTGTTTATGGTGATGGAATTAAGAGAGAATGCTCTTCAAGGTGTAGAAGGAGTTGTACAATATTCGAGTGCTTTTGCTGAGTAGGAGAATCGATTAAGAAATGTAATCATAAAAGATGCTATCTTTTTGTAGGGATATACAGAAAGATAGCTTTTTTTATTAAGCAGATCTACTTACGTATATTTTGCTCAATGAATAATTGAGATGGTAAAATTGATATAGAAATGTAAAGGGAGAGAATAGAATGAAGAAGCGAGAAACAGATAGCAATGAGAATGTAGTTACGTTATATGTTACAAGGCACGGTAAAACAATATTAAATGCGAATCATCGCGCGCAAGGTTGGGCAGACTCTCCGTTAGTAGAAAAAGGTGTGGAAGTTGCCTCTAATTTGGGAACGGGATTAAAAGATATTCATTTTATGAATGCGTATAGTAGTGATAGCGGCCGAGCGATTGAAACTGCTAATTTAGTATTAAAATATAGTGAGCAATCAAAATTGAAACTTGAGAAAAGAAAAGATTTACGAGAATTAAATTTTGGTATTTTTGAAGGTGAAAAACTTGAAAATATGTGGGATGTGGTTGGAAAAGCTGCGGGCGTTGCATCACCAGAAGAACTCATGAAGTTTTCTATTCAAGAAGTGATTAATCTGATTAGAGCAGCAGACCCTACGAAACAGGCGGAAGATTGGGAATTATTTTCTACTCGTATAAAAACAGAGATTGATAAAATTAGTGAAGAAGCTGCTAAAAATGGAGGTGGCAACGTTTTAGTTGTCGTTCATGGGCTTTTGATTACTGCCTTAATAGAAATGTTAGACAGTACCAAAACAAAACTTGGAGTAGAGAATGCAAGTGTAACGAAAGTTGTATATCAAGATGGGGAATATACAGTAGAATCAGTTGGGGATATGAGTTATGTTGCAAAAGGGAAAGAAAGTGTGGAAATTTAACAGGGTGTATTACGATGCCTTTTAGATTTTCAAAATGGGGGGAATAATGGATTTTTAAGATTTGATGGAATTTAAAGGATATATATATTTAAACAAATTGATTGAACCTGAAGAAAATTCACTGAGGGTACTTATTGATAGGTGCAAAGTTAACAAAACTAAGGGACTTATGAAAATTACAAATGAGGTTGAAATAGAAGGATCATCCATTGATGTTGATGACAATCTACCAATTGTGCAATTGGATTTTGAAACGTATGTTGCTTACTCCATTACTAATGAATCGTTTACTGTAATGGATGACTACGAAATTTCAGAAGGTAGAATTTTTAGGATTTACTCAAAATCAAGATATTTGGATTTCATTAAAGCAGGAACAATTGCTGAATTTATATTTCCTGAAGAGCAGTTCGTCCACTATCAAATTCCTTGTTTGAACCATATCATCGACATTATTTCATATGATGAGCCGAAAATTACTGGAATAAAAAGAAACTAATAAAATTCCATACTAAAAGAGCATCGGAATCGATGCTCTTTTATATGCTTATCTTTTCCTTTTTAAAGTAGAACGGTTATGGAATTAATAAAATCTTCCCAGTACTTTTTCGGCTCTCTAATAATTCATGTGCAAGAGCAGCATCTTGTAAAGCGAATGTAGTTGGACTCGCGATATTTAATTCTCCTGCAGTGATCCAATCAAATAATTGAGTAGAGCGTTGCTTGCGTTCTTCATACGTAGTAAGAACGTTCCAAAGGTCTCCGCCAGTTAAAGTTTTCGAAGTATCCATAAGCATACGTGGATCAACTGGCTCAGGATTACCGCCGGCCATTCCGTAAAATACGACAGTACCACCAGTTTTAGTTGCTTTAAAGCTTTCCGCGAGTGTAGAACCTACGGATTCATACACAACATTTACTCCGGCACCGTTAGTCATTTCAAGTACATTCGTATGCCATGCTTCGGTATATAAAAATACGTGATCAGCACCAGCTAACGTAGCTATCTTTGCTTTTTCTTTTGATGACGTAAGGCCGATAACTGTTCCGCCCTGTAGTTTAATCATTTGGATAAGAAGCTGACCAACGCCACCAGCTGCGGCATGTACTAAAGCTATATCACCCTGTTTTATTTGATAGCTATCTTTCGTTAAATAATGTGCTGTTAATCCTTGTAATAAGACAGAAGCGGCTGTTTCAAAAGAAATAGAATCTGGAAGCGTAATTGCTTTTTCAGATGGAACGGCAACTAATTCTGCATTTGAGAATGGAACGTCAGCAAATGCAATGTGGTCTCCGGGATTGATAGTAGTAACGTTAGCTCCTACTTTTTCAACAATACCAGCGCCTTCATAACCTAATATATAAGGCGGGTTACCAGCGAGGTGATAATCGCCGCGGCGTCTATAAATATCAGCGAAATTTAAACCGATTGCTTGCATGCGAACAAGAATTTCATTTGGATTTATGATTGGATCATGTATTTCTTTATATTGTAGTACATCAGCGTCTCCGAATGTTTCGAAACAAAGTGCTTTCATATGGAATACCTCCATTTATATTGTTTGTCGATGTTCTTTATCATACAATACAAATATCAATAGACAAAGAGGATTATTTCGATGAAATCAATCGGAAATACCGATTGAAAAGAGGGATGATAAATGGAGATAAAACAATTAATTACATTTAAAGTAGCAGCGGACACTTTGAACTTTACGCAAACTGCGAAGAAATTGAACTTTGCTCAATCGAGCGTGACAGCGCAAATTAAAACGTTAGAGGCTGAGCTCGGTACGCCATTATTTGAGAGATTAGGAAAACGTCTTTTCTTAACTGAAGCAGGCAGGAAGTTTCAACTATATGCTGATAAGATGATTGCACTCAGTCACGAAGCGAAAACGGCTGTGAAAGATGATGAGGAAATAGCGGGTACGTTAATAATCGGTGCACAAGAAAGTCAATGTACATATAGGCTTCCATCTATATTAAAGAAATTTAAAGCACAATTTCCCCAAATAAAGCTTATATTTAAACCTGCACATTCCAATAAAGATGCGAAGGAACAATTGATGGAGGGGAAAGTAGATCTTGTATTTATTTTGGACGAATGTAAAACAGAGGATGTTTTACATGTGGAGCCACTTATGAAAGAAGAATTAAAAGTAGTAGCTGCTCCTACGCATCGTTTACTTGAACAACCTTCCGTTTCTACAAAAGATTTAGAGAGTGAAACACTTTTGTTAACAGAACTAGGGTGCTCATATCGGACTTTATTTGAAGAGTTATTTCGTACGGAAGATGTGTATCCAGCAAATAAGATTGAGTTTGTTAGTGTCGAGGCAATTAAACAATGCGTTATTGCAGATTTAGGTATAGCAGTTTTGCCAGCAATAGTAGTAGAAAAAGATATACGAGAGGGAACGATAAAGGAATTAGTCTTAAAGAATACAATCACTCCGATCTATACGCAAATTGCTTGGCATAAAGATAAATGGATGACAGCGCCGTTACAGCAATTTATTGAGGTGACGAGGGAGTATTTTGCAAGGAATTAAGTGGAGAAATATTTGTTTTATATGTAAGAAAAAATGGCACTTTTGTATAGAGAGAACCGATACTTGGATGAAACAAGTATCGGTTCTTTATAGCATATTTTTATAATCATTTTTAAGTATTGCCATAATAATTTCATCCGAGTACGTATCATTATAAAATAAGGATTGACGTAAGGTTCCTTCTTTTACAAACCCAACCTTTTCATAAGCTCTAATTCCACGTAAATTATGGCTAAATACTTCTAACTGTAAACGATTGAATGTGAGTTGTTCAAAAACAAATCTTAAAACTATTTTCATAGCTTCAGTTCCGTAGCCTTTCCCTGTTAATGAAATAGAAAGCATAGATATTCTGAATCCAGCTCTTTGGTTCTCCTCATCGATATCTAAAATCGATAACTCTCCAATCATTTCGTCAGTGCTGTTTAAACAAATAGCGAAATCATAGCGATTTGAATCATTATTTATATTATCTATATGTGCTTTAATTTGCTCCAATGAAAAAGTAGGCTTGGTTCCAGTCATATATCTTATTTCTTCATCCATTGTACTTTCTAATATAATGGGCGCATCTAGCTCGCAAAGGGGCCTTAAATAAATTCTTTCACTCTCTAATCTCATTATAAATTTCTCCTTAAGGTTGGTGATAGAGTATATAAATATTTTTGATATACATTGAAGAAGAGTTTTATTTTGTGTATTGTTTGAAAAGTATGTATCTTAATTTGATGTTACATGAATTTTATAATGGTATGGTATACCTAAAACAAATAATAAAAGTTTTATACACAACAAAATGTATCAACAAGTTTTTTGATAATACTATTATTATTGCTTATCATTCCACTTTTAAATGAACATGAATTTTTTATAAATATTTTTAGTGGAAAATAAGCCTTTCCCACTAATTTGCACCGTAGTTAAACAAGAATTAAATAACGTTATTGTCACTTTACAAGAGCATGTTTTGATTGGTTCTCAAAACATGCTCCTTCTTTTTGTTTGTTTATCCCGTATTAACGGATAGTGAGACTCCAACTTCGAACCTTGACCGAAGCAAAGTAGGTAGGAGTCGGCCTATCCAGAAAAGCCTGATAGAGTAGGGAGGTTCCTTTAATTTTTTGGAATAATTTAGCATAAGTGATTTTCATATCTCTAAATTTATGCTCTAATTAAAATAAAGGAGGCAAGTAAATGGGGAATGAGATTAAACGATATGTAATACGAACTTTTATATTTACATGGATACTATGGGGGTTATTAATTAGCTTAATAAAATTAAACATTACGACATTTGGTACACCGCTAGCGATGATATTATTTGTTTTCGGGGGAATCATGCCGGCAATCGTTGCAATTAGTTTAAAGAAAAAATATGGATCAAAAGAAGAGTTCAGAGTGTTTATTAAAAATATTGTTAATCCTAGGCATCACTTTGTATGGTATGTTCTAATCGTTGTTCTAGCTTTTATTAGCTGTTATCTTCCAACGATATTTGGTGGAGCAACGATACAAAAACCATTATACGTGGCATTACTTAGTTTTCCAACAATGATCGTTGGTGGTGGTCTTGAAGAAATTGGATGGAGAGGATTTTTACAACCTGCCCTTCAGAAAAAAAATCGGCATTTTTTAGTACGGTTATTGTGAGTGTTATATGGGCTATTTGGCACTGGCCGTTATGGTTTATTCCAGGCACGAATCAAACTCAAAGGGATTTTATAGCCTTTATAATTACGACAATTGCCGTATCTTTCTTATTAACTACAATTTTTAACGCAACTAAAAGTATTTTTATGTGTCTAATTTTTCATGCGCTTCTTAATTCTTTTTGGAGTGTGTACGTGCCAAATGATAAAGTGTTACCAGCATTTTCAACTTTTATTTTCGGAATTTTCGTATTTATCGTGTATAAAGTCATAATAAAAAGAAAGAACCTCTTATTGATTAGGTAACTGAAATAATAAAAGGAAACATATTAATATATTTTTTATGGATATGAAACTAATTAATAAGAACACGACACAAACATAATTAAAATATAATACAAGTTTGTGCCGTAAAAAAATTTGCAAAACTATAAACAATATCAAAAAGAATGAAGAGCCTTTCCGTATACATAAACAATGCTAACGACAGTTATAGTAATTCATTTGTTAGAACAATTGAATTAACTAAGGTCTGTGTCAGGAGGAGTATATCCAAGGTGACGAGTCATTGATACAATTTGGCCTTTATGATGAAATTCATGTGTTTCCGCATGAGTTAAAAGCCATAGTGGAGTTGTGCTCCAAGGTTCTTTTTGCCATTTCACTTCATTTGCTATATTTTCGAGCCACCGGTCATTGTATTCATCTAAAAAGCGTTGTACAGTCTCATCTACTATCTTAAATCTAGCACGGACTTTTGTGACATCTGCATGTTCAATTTCATAATCGCTAGCAAATGAGAAATCTGCTCGTTTTTGGTTAAATGCGAATGTTCCAAGCCAGTATCGATAGCAATCGGCTACATGAATATGCGTCTTTATAATGCTACCGCTTCCGAAATTAGGAACCGTACTGTGCAATTTTTCTTGTGGAATTTCTTCCAAAAATGTAAATAGATTTTCCCTTGTAGAACTAATAAGATTATATTGTTGTTTTAAAACATCTAACATGTAATTACACTCCTCTTTTGTTTACTGTAATATTTGTGCAGTAAGTATTTCTATATTTATGAGGAGTGGTCCTTTTTTATTGTTTTCAGTAAGCATATTAGATGTTTTTCTTAATTGTTTCTGATAGATTAAACAAGGTGAAACTTTAATAAGTTTAACATCCTTAGTTCATAATAAATTGTACATAAAAAAGGAGACGATAAAATGAATAGAATAATTGGTTTAAAACAATTTGAAATAACGCGTGGGGCATTACTTCAATTTATGGAAACGTTAGATGATAAAACTGCGGATACGCAGCCGGAGGGCTTTAACAATACAATTCGCTGGCATATCGGTCATGTGTTAACGGCAGCAGAAGTTTTCATGTTTGGAAAAGAATTTAAACAATTACCAACTGAATATCCAGGTATGTTTGGATATGGTTCAAGACCATCGAAATGGAAAACAGAAGGGCCATCATTAGAAGTGTTAACGGTTCAATTAAAAGAACAAGCGAAGCGCATTCAAGAAATTCCAGCAGAAGCATTTGAAAATAAACTTCCAGAGCCATTTTTAGGGTTGGAAACAGTTGGAGAGCTTTACGGTATGATGCTTTATCATGAAGCAGACCATATTGGGCAAATGAAGGCGATGGAACGTATTATTAAGGCTCTTTAGTTTTTGGTAATGTTAAATAATATATAGACAAAAAAGGGGTAGATAATTTATTATCTATCCTTTTTTGTTGTTGAACTTCTTGAAGGATTAAGGAGTATGAACGCTAATCATCGTGATGCTGATGAAGAAGGAAAGAAAACCAACCAATTAGGATAAAGAAACATCCTAAGTTTTATGGTAGTTATTATTTTTTTTGTATTACTTAATAGAAAAATATTGAAAATAATACAGAAGAAAGTATAAGGTTGCAAAATCTGTATGAAATAGGGTATTCCTAAATATGGAATATACGTATAATAAAAGAGAGGAACTAGAAAATGGGGGAATACTATGATTACATTGGAACAAAAGTTGGAGCAATACACACATACATATGCACAGTTAAAGGGAGAACTAAAATGGAAAACAAGTGATTCTCGAACAGGTATGATGATTGCTGCTATGTATGTAGGTAGTGATAAACTGTTTGATCTCGGACGTTTTTTAGAAATTAGTAGTTATATTAAGAATCAGGTAGGGATGTTTTCATACTTAAAGTCTTATCATCGCTTTGTGGTGGCCGCAACATTAGATATTCACTTTACAGATTACAAGGAAGCTTTTCGGAGGTTTTTAGATTTATATGAACAATTGGTCGCTGGTGGCTTTAGCCGGAGTATATTTACTTATCTCGCAGCAGCTGTGCTTTTAACAGAAGAACGTGGACAGCAAGGTACGCACATTCAGCGTTCGATGCAAGTATATAAACGCATGAAAGAGGATCATCTTTTTCTTACAGGTACAAATGATTATCCGCTCGCGGTTTTACTAGCAGGACAATCAGAGAATGTAGAAACACTTATGGACCGAGTGGAACGTCTTTATCAGAAACTAGCGAAAGCTGGTTTGCGTAAAGGGAATGATCTTCAATTTTTAAGTCATATTCTTTCACTAAAGAAGGATGTCCGTGAAGAAATGTTAGTTGCAACATGCACAAACATATGGAATTTGTTAAAACAAGAAAAGGTAAAAGTGAAACAGATGCATTATCCAGCTATCGGGCTACTAGCGTTACTTGAGGATGGAGAAAAAGAGATTCATTCTATTCGAGCATTGATTGAAAAATTGCAGGGGGAGAAATTATTCCGTTGGCATACAGATGCGAATATTCTTATTGCTATTCAACTGTTCGTAAGTCAGAAAGGTGAGGAAAGTAAAGCTACCAACGCAGGTTTACAAACAATGATAGAAGTCCTCATACAAGCACAACAAGCAGCTATGATAGCAACGATTGCCGCTTCATCTGCAGCAACCTCTTCTGCTAGTACTAGTTCATAATGTGCAACTGCTTATGCTCTCGTAAATTATGATGAACCTATAATGCCTTTGATGAGGATGGTTTAAAAAAGGCCCATCACTCTCTAATGAGTGATGGGCTAACTGTTTTTACATAATCAGCATTATCTTTTCGACTGCTTCAAATGTTTGAGTTGTGTAACAATCATAATGCTAATAACAACGAGTAAAAACCATGAGCTAATTTTGCTTAGGTGAACGAGATTCCACGTTTCCTGTTGATTTGGATATTGCCATGCTCCGAAAAATGTTGCAATGTTCTCTGCAATCCAAATAAAGAAACCGATAAGGAAAAAGGAGAGAACGAGTGGCATTTTATATGTAATGCCTTGTAATGAAAATCCCACAAATGTGCGAAAGAAAACAATGAATAATAGTAAAGTTAATACCCATCTAAAGTCATATAGAAAATGATGTGTAAAAAAATTAAAGTAAATCATTGCTCCTAGAGGTATTGCAAAAATAGCTTTCGGCCAATGATACATTTGTAAATGCAATCTTCTCCACGCTTGGCATATGTAACTTGCGACACTCGCATACATAAAACCGCTGTAAAGCGGAACTCCGAAAACTTTTGAATACGCTTCTTCAGGATAACTCCATGAACCGAAATGTACTTTATATATTTCTAGTAAAAGGCCGATGAGGTGGAAGACAGTAATTACTTTTAGTTCGTCTTTCGTTTCAAGACCAGTCTTGTACATAATCCATTGCATAAGAAGACATACGATGAGTATGAAATCATATCGGTACAGCCCTGGAATCGAAATGATTTTTGAAAGAGCAAGTGTTAAAAAAATAACGACAGGGAACAAACAGGATAATGCTTGTTCATAAGTAAAATAGAGTAGTTGTTTTACATAAAACATGTTTTCACCTTCAAGATTATTGTTCGAAAAATCAAAATAATAACTTAGTATACTACAAATTTGAAAATAAAACAGTACGTCATTTTGCATGTATTTGGAAGTTTTAGAAGGTAATTGTAATAAGTATTTTGATAGTTTAACAAAGTAAAAAAATAGTTTGCTATTTAAAAAAAGTGGGGATATAATATCTAAATGAAAATGATAATTATTATCAATAATGATTATAAATAAAAAATAATTATAAAAAAGAACTGAATATAAAGGATGAAATGAAACATGTTACATAAATCTACTGTACATGCTGGCAATAATCGCTGGATACATATTAAGTTCGTATGTTTCATGAGCTTAACAATTTTATGTTTAATCGGATCTATATTTTTAGCTATTGCATTCGGGGCAAAGGATATTCATTTGCAAACGGTGTGGGCAGCGGTTTTTGATTATAATCCGAAATTAACACAGCATCAAATTATTTATGAATTAAGGCTCCCAAGGGTAATTGGAGCGGCAGTTGTAGGAGCTGCTTTTGCAGTCGCTGGAGCTGTTATGCAAGGGGTAACACGAAATCCTTTAGCTGATGCAGGTGTACTCGGAATAAATGCAGGTGCGATGTTTGTAGTAGCACTTAGCTTTGCTTTTTTCCCGCATATGCCGTATTCCTATTTAATGATTGTCTCCTTTATTGGAGCAGTTTTAAGTACAGTACTCATTTTTATTATTGGATCAGCAACATCAGGCGGGCTAACGCCGATGAGGTTAACGATTGCAGGGGCGGTTATGGCCGCGCTTTTACATTCGTTAAGTTCAGGTGTCGCGATTTATTATGACTTAAGCCAAGATTTAGCGTTTTGGTATGCTGGTGGTGTTGCGGGGGTTAAGTGGGAACACTTGAAATTTTTAGTGCCTATTATTCTCATAACAATTGTTTTTGCGACAGCGCTAGGGCGATCTATTTCACTCATATCAATGGGGGATGATGTCGCTACAAATTTAGGTGTAAAAACGAACCGAACGAGAATACTCGGGATGATTATGGTAGTGATTCTAGCAGGTGTTTCTGTTTCAGCTGTTGGTTCCATTGGATTTGTAGGATTGGTCATCCCGCACATTGCTAGAAAATTAGTAGGTGTTAATTATCAACTTATTATTCCTATGTCAGCATTATTAGGAGCTATGTTATTAGTTTTAGCTGATTTAGGAGCAAGAACAGTAAATCCTCCTAAAGAACTTGCGATAGGAATTATGGTAGCTCTTGTTGGAGTTCCGTTCTTCCTTTATATAGCACGTAAAGTTGGGAGGGAGTTATAAGTGAAGGATCTTTTTAGCACGGATAAAAAGAGAGCTATTACTGTAACTACAATTTTCGGATGTATAAGTATCGCTGTAATTTTGATTAGCTTAAATACGGGAACGCTGAGCATCGCACCGCTCAAAGTAATTCGAACGCTTTTTGGCTATGGTGATTTTGAGAGTGCAACCGTGCTATACGATTATCGTATGCCAAGAATTATAATCACAATGTTAGCAGGTATTGGCCTTGGGGTTTCCGGTGCGATTTTGCAAGGATTATCTCGGAATGCTCTCGCAGATCCTGGTATTCTCGGATTACACTCGGGTGCATCTTTCGGGCTTATTGTATTTGTTACTTTCTTTCATTCTATTAACGAGAGTGCATCGATTTTAATACCGTTATTTACATTTGGCGGAGGAGTGTTAGCTGCATTTCTTATTGTTTTGCTTGCGAGTGATCGGTCAAAAGGTTTACTTCCCATTAGACTTATTCTTGTTGGTATTGCAGTTTCAGCTGGTTTTAGTGCACTTTCGTTATTTTTCTCGCTCAAGTTAAATGATGAGACGTATACATTCGCTTCTAGGTGGTTAGTTGGTAACGTGTGGGGAAGAGATTGGATTCATGTCCTAGCATTATTACCTTGGATTTTGATACTAACTCCGTACGCATGGCTGAAATCCAAAACGTTAAATGCACTGTCACTAGGTGATAGTGTAGCAGCAGGGCTTGGTGTATCTGTTCAAAAAGAACGGTTACTGCTTTTAGCTACAGCGGTAGGATTGTCTTGTGCAAGTGTATCAATGGCAGGGGGAATTGGCTTTATCGGCTTAGTTTCTCCGCATATCGCAAGAAAGTTAGTAGGTAGTACATATCAACATTTCCTTCCGTTAGCTGGCATAATTGGAATGATTATTTTAGTACTCGCGGATACGATAGGACGATCTTTATTTGAGCCAAACTCTATTCCAGCTGGCGTAGTAGTAGCGGCTTTAGGTGCGCCATATTTTCTTTATTTACTTACAAAAACAAAATAAATACTTCAAAGAGGAGAACATATGAAAAAGAAACTTACTATTTTATTTAGCATTATGTTTATTTTAGTATTATCAGCATGTGGTCAAACGAAATCTAGTGAAGAGGCAACTAAAAAAACTGAAAAAAGTAATGATCCAAAAATTGCTTCTATGTCTATTCATTTAACGAATAACTTACTTGCATTAGGAATTACACCGGTAGGTTCTGTAATTGGTGGAGATTTAAAAGATTTCTTACCTCACGTGAAAGAACAGTTGAAAGATACGAAGAAACTTGGCGTTGTAACAGATCCGAATATGGAAGCATTACTACAATTAAAGCCATCTGAAATTTATGTGGATGAAAAATATGCTGGCAAAGATTTAGCGAAATACGAAAAAATTGCAAAAACACATTCTTTTAATTTAGATGAAGGTACGTGGAGAGATCATTTAAAAGAAGTTGGTAAGCTTGTAAACCGTGAGAAAGAAGCAGATAAATATATTCAAGATTATGAAGAGCAATCAAAACGAGTAAAAAGTTTAATAGATAAAGAGCTAGGTAATAATGAGAAAGTAATGGCAATTCGCGTTACTGCAAAAGAATTACGTGTATTTAGTACGAAAAGACCGATGGGACCAATTTTATTCCAAGACTTAGGATTACAACCTGCAAATGGTGTAGAGAAAATTGATGGAGACCGTCCTTTCGAAGTCATTTCACAAGAAGTATTACCTGACTTTGATGCGGATGCTATTTTCGTTGTTGTAAACAGAGACGATAAAGCGAAAGCAGCATTTAAACAACTTCAAGAAACACCAATTTGGAAAGACTTAAAAGCTGTTAAAGGCAAGCACGTATACATTATCAATGACCAACCATGGCTTGACTATTCTGCTTTAGGCAACAAAATGGCAATGGATGAAGCGGAGAAAATGTTTACGAAATAATACAGTTTTACTATTAGGAAAGGCCCTCTAAATTTGGAGGGCCTTTTTATTGTTGTTATTGTTAGAATAAATGAAAAATTATACAATGAAGTTAATTCAATGCAAGGGAGATGTGCCAATGTCAGCGCTTATTGTAAGTATCCCGTTAAAAAACAGTTTATGGAACAAGGGGATAAAGTGAAACTTTAATCAGTGGGGGTTTTGTTCATCCCCCAGTGATTATTAGCCTTCACCAATCGGGCGTTTACGGGCAGTTGATCTCCCACCTAACTTCTTCGCTCCAGCTGAATTTTGAGGTGGGAGTCTTACTGCCCGTTAATGCGGGATAAATAGGCTAAAATAATTATCCCCGCTATTTAATAAAGGGGGAGTTTGAAATGACGATGAATCTTTTTCAAAATAAAACTATTAAATTATCAGCTATTAGAGCGACAGATGCTGAAGTAATGGCTATGTGGCAAGAGGATAGTGAATATTTAAGAAATGTAGATACAGACTTAGCATTCCCGCAATCGTTACATGAAATAGCGAGTGATGGGCTATTAAAGGGACGGAGATCGAATAGTGTTTCTTTCATGTTAAGAACAGTTCAAGATGATCGCTTAATTGGTTTTGTTGCAATTCACGGCATAGAGTGGAATAACAGAACAGGTCTATTAGCAATTGGTATAGGAGAGGCAAATGATAGAGGGAAGGGATATGGGAAAGAAGCGATACATATTATTCTAAAGTATGCGTTCTATGAAATGAATTTACACCGCGTCGGTCTCGATGTTATTTCTTATAATAAAGCAGCCATTGCGTTGTATAAAAAGATGGGTTTTCAGATGGAAGGGTGTATGAGAGAAGCAGTTCAGCGAGACGGAAAGTGTTTTGATCGTATGATTATGGGGATATTGCGGGATGAATGGATAGAGCTGCAGAACTAGCAAAAACATACAGAATAATTGTGTAGTGTAGAGTGAAAAGTTGTAATATTTGGGTAATGATGAGCGGAGGAGTGTACTAATGGAAGGTTTATCTTCATTAAGAGAGTGTTTATATCAGCTAGAGGAACGATTACTTAAACCAGGGGTTCGCACATCTCAAAAGGAGCTTAAAAAGATACTTGCCGCTGATTTTTTTGAGTTTGGGAGTTCTGGTAAAGTTTTATATAAAAATGAGGATATCGATAAAAGTGGAATTGGTGTGGTAAAAATGACTTTGAGTGATTTCGAAGTACATCCATTATCCAAAGATGTAGCATTAACTACTTATCGAATATTCAATGAAATAAATAATCAACACTCGTTACGTAGTTCGATATGGAAATTTAGAGAAGGAAGATGGCAAATGTATTTTCATCAAGGTACACCTGCTAAATTTTAGTGAAGCTTTTTGTATGAAAAAGAAACTATAAAGAATAGAATTGTTGAATATATTAGTCCTTTATATATAAAGAACTAATGAAAGTTGTCTTTTTAAAATATCTAAATTTGTTCTTAAAAGGGTCTTGTTAATAAAGGTACATTCCATATTATATATGTAGTATGCAGGAGATATAACGATAATTGGCGAAATTTTACAGTGAACTGATTGAATTTATAAGGAGTTATGCGAGATGAACTTAGAAAAAAGTAAGCCAGTAAATGAAGAGGTCGCTGAATTAAAAGAACTAATCAAAGAATTACATGGAAGTGTGCACCAACTTCAAAGTGAAGTGCAGCAACTAAGGCACGAAAGGCCGGTTGTTGAAGTGAGGAAAGGTGTTCAATTATCACCAACAATCATCGGACAAATTGGTGGTATGATTTTAGGTGGATTAGCAATTATAGGTATATTTTGGTGATGGAAAAAGGTATGCGGCGTAGTGCTGCATACCTTTTTTGTTTGAAGATATAATTTCATATAATACAGCTTTTACATTAAATAACGTAAATATATATAAGCATGTGATAACAATAGAGCAATGATCGTTAAGGGGAAACCGATTTTTAAGAAGTCCATATAAGAGAACCCATGTCCTTCACGTTTTGCAATACCAGCAACGACTACGTTTGCTGATGCTCCAATTAATGTTCCGTTGCCTCCTAGGCAAGCTCCAAGTGATAACGCCCACCATAGTACTTCAATTTGCGGAGAATCGACAGATAGTCCGAGTCCTGTAGCTAAATCTTGAATAAGTGGAATCATCGTTGCGACAAATGGGATGTTATCAATTGTCGCAGATGCGATGCCAGATACCCATAAGATAAGTATAGCAGCGAAACCGATATCGCCATTTGTTACGTCGAGTACTTCTTTTGCGAGTGAAGAAATAAGTCCGATATCAATTAATCCGCCAACGAGAACGAATAGTCCAGCGAAGAAGAAAATTGTTACCCATTCAACGTGGGCAAATACATCTTCAATATCATGTTCTTTCACACCGATTAACATAAGAAGTGTAGCACCTGTCATCGCAATAACGGCAGCGTCTACATGAATAATAGAATGAAGTACAAAGCCTAAAATAGTTAGTCCTAAAATCGTAATGGATTTTAAAAGGAGGCTCTGATCTTTAATATAATCTTTTTCATTTAATGCCATTAGCTTTTCGATTTGCTCAGGCGTTGTTTTTAGTTTGTTGCGATACATGAAGTAAATAATGCCAAGTGTAACGATAGAAATAATGATTACGATTGGAGCTAAGTTTAGTAAAAAGGCATTAAAGTCTAAATGCTTATTAGCTGATCCAATCATAATGTTCGGTGGGTCACCAATTAATGTTGCTG
Organism: Bacillus cereus group sp. BfR-BA-01331; assembly: GCF_022663915.1. Classification (NCBI taxonomy): domain Bacteria; kingdom Bacillati; phylum Bacillota; class Bacilli; order Caryophanales; family Bacillaceae; genus Bacillus; species Bacillus cereus group sp. BfR-BA-01331. The sequence continues at coordinate 43,030 of NZ_JAKUGJ010000007.1, read as the reverse complement.
TTCCACCTATATTTGAAAATAGTACTTCTGAAATCAAATAAGGAACAGGATTTACTTTTAAAATACGTGTAATGGATAGTGTAACAGGTACGATTAATAATACGGTTGTTACGTTGTCCAAAAATGCAGAACCGACAGCGGTTAATATGGATAGTAATAATAAAATGCGGATTGGTTTTCCGCCAGCTGTTTTTGCTGCTTTAATGGCTACAAATTCAAATACGCCTGATTGACTCGCAATATGTACGAGAATCATCATCCCAATTAAAAGGGTGATTGTTTCCCATTGAATATGTGATGTGAAAGCAGTATGTAAATCTACAATTCCAAAAATAATCATAATAGCAGCACCGAATAGTGCGATTACAGCACGATTCAATTTCTCAGAAATAATAAAACCGTACGTGACTAAAAATACAGCAATTGCAAAATAATATTGCCAATTTGCTACTTCATGTGCTGAATGTTCCAAACATGTCACCTTCTTTAAAGTATGTATTCAATTGTAAAAATGCATCCCTCTGCGTAATTTATATTGTAGCAAATTCAAAAAAGAAAGAAAACTATTTAACAAAGTGAAGGAAAAAACATCAATTCTACATATGATATAAAAAAATAAAAAAACACAGTGCAAATTATTAGGAAAAGTGAGCGTTGTCCTCTAATATAGAGATAGCAATTTACATTATTTTTGCGTAAAATGGTTTAAAGAGGTGAATTCCGATGGAAATAGTAAAAGATAGTTCTCTTATTCAAAATGAAATCGAACGTTTTGTAAATAAAGATGTATATATTCATTTAGAAACGACAAACGGAGCGTATGCATCACACATAAATGAAAAGATGATGACAGTTGGAGCATTCATTCGAAATGCAATTATCCGTTTTGAGCGCGGGAAAATAACTGGAACAAACCCATACCGAGTTGGTCTAAAAATGGATCATGGCTGGGTATATGCTGAAGGTATTACGCATTGGGAAGTAGATGATCAAGAGCGTTTATTATTAGCTGGACATGATAATCTAGGCCGCCTAGCAGTTGCGCTTGAATTAAGCTTAACACCATTTAAGTAAGAAGGAGGGAAACTTATGGAGAGACATGTACTTGTTGTATTTCCGCATCCAGATGATGAAGCATATGCTGCGGGAGGAACAATTCGCTTATTAACAGATCAAGGAGTACCTGTAACGTATGCATGTGGTACTCTTGGACAAATGGGACGTAATATGGGGAAAAACGTATTCGCTAACCGTGAAACGATTCCAAATATTCGCGAGAAAGAATTGAAAGAGGCTTGTGAAGCGATGGGCATTCAAGATTTAAGAATGCTTGGTTTCCATGATAAAACGTTAGAGTTTGAAGATGTTGATTTCGTTGCAGACAAAATTGAAGCAATCATTCAAGAAGTAAATCCATCTCGAATTATTACATTTTATCCTGAGCATGGCGTACATCCAGACCATAATGCATTTGGCCGTGCTGTCGTTCGCGCTGTATCACGTATGCCAAAAGAAGGGCGTCCAGTCATTCATGCAGTTGCAATTACGAAAAATCGTGAAGCAGTACTCGGTGAGCCGGATGTTGTAAATAATATTAGTGAAGTATTTGAACATAAGTTAACTGCACTAGGTGCACATCGTTCACAAACAGAAGCGATGCTGGAAGACACGCATGCAAAAATAAAAAATAAAGATGCAGCAACATTAAAATGGCTGCAACTTGAACAGTTTTGGACTTATAAATGGGAGTAGGCTAGAAGGGTATCTTCTAGTAGCTCTTACATATAAAAAGCGCCGTCACTTGTGATGGCGCTTTTTTTGTTAAAGACTATATATTTCTTAGAGCCGTACTTCAAATTTTAAAATTAGCGTGCAGTATAGCCACCATCAACAAGAAGTGTTGTACCATTAACAAAGCTAGCATCATCACTTGCTAAAAATAAGACAGCTTTGGCTACTTCTTTTGGTGTTCCAAGTCTGCCTTGTGGATGAAGTGAAGCTAAATATCCTTTCTGTTGAGGATTAATACTACCAAGTAAAGGGGTGTCAATATAGCCAGGGCACACCGCATTAATACGTATTCCATATTTAGCGTAGGCAGTACATAAATTTTGAGTTAATAGTTTCACACCACCTTTTGCAGAGGAGTATGCTGTTGGGGTAGGTAATGAAACAAAACTATGAATCGAACCAGCGTTAACGATGACACCGCCTGTACCTTGTTTAAGAAATTGTTCAATCGAATATTTATCAGAAAGGAATACCCCAGACAAGTTAATATCAATGGTTCTTTTCCATTTTTCATAGGACAATTCGTTTGCCGGTGCATCATCAGCAACGCCGGCATTGGCATACATAATATCTAATTTACCGTATTTACTTACTGTCTCATGGATTAGCTGTTTAATATCTGCTTCTTTTGTTACATCAGTTTTAATAAATAATGTATTATATCCATGTGCATTTAATTCATCTGATAGGCCTTTTCCGCGTGCAGAAAAGTCAGCAATAACTACTTTTGCACCTTCTTCAATAAAAAGGCGAACAGTGGATTCACCAATTCCACTTGCACCACCAGTTATGATTGCTACTTTGTCTTTTAATTTCATATAAACCTCTCCATTCATCAATGAATTTAAGTCAAATTTTTTAGTCTGGTTATATCACTATTAACCTTAAATAATAAGTAGATAGAAGAAAAAATTAGCGTTTACTTAATTGTGAGAGTACTAATTTTTTCTTTATTTACTTTCTTTCTTTTTTGCACTTAATCCTTTTAGAACTGATATTTAGTAATAGTGTATAAGAAGCGTATATTTTGAATTATTTAATAGATTGATATATATTTATATTAATTTAATGATTTTAGTTTGTTAAAAATGGGGAAATTGATATGAAGATTAAATTTGCTGTAATAAAAGATGAAAATTTTGATTTTAGTCTATTAGAAACAAAATTATTGAAAACCTTTAAAGAAGTGGATAGTAAAGCTGATATTGTAAAAGTTGAGGATGAAATTTTTGAAAACAATGCTATTCAAACTCATTTAGTGGAAATCAGCATTAATGTTAATGGGAAAAATATCGGATATAGATCTGCTTCAGCTAGTATATTTCTTGTACTAGAGAGTTTATCAATACAGCTATTTCATATTAATATTAGTATACATTAAGTAGCTAAAAAAGCTGATTTTTAAGAAGAGAATACTGACTATATTGAGTTGTAAATATGAGAATGGTGATTTAAATAATAGTAATTATCGTAGGTGCTACCACATGTTGGATTGCACCTTGTTTGTTGTTAAAAAAATAAAATAGCCTTTAAATATGCTACAGGTCTTTATGAAACGGCATATAAAGAGTACTTAGAATACATTATTAAAGTAGAATAATGAGATTTCTTTTTATACCACATATTATCTAAACGAAGACTTATATATAGGAGAATGGAAACGTGTAAGTAATTCAATTAGATTGTACAAATAATTTGGTGTGCGGATATACGGAATGTATTCACAGGTAAGAGGGTTGTCTCATAATATATATAGTTTTTTCTATTGAGATGAACAGATGGTGTAAATATATGGAAGATGTTTACGCTAAAATTGACAGTCTCAAGGCGGGGCAAAAAGAAATTATGAGAGACATTCGTAATTTAGAAACGCGTACCACTATTAATGAGAAAGACATAGCAACAATCAATAAGCAATTGGAAAAAATAAGTACAAACATAACTTGGATTTTGCGAATTATTATAAGTGCAATAGTAATGTCAGTTTTGGGGTTGATATTAAAAGGGATGATTTAATCTTGTGAAATAGGACGATATAAAAGAAAGAGGGGAGCTTCCCCTTTCTTTTATGTAAATGAGAAGCTATAAATTTTCCGTTTCTTTTTTATCTGCATATTTTTCCTCTAAGGAAATTAATAGAGGAATTGATATAGTTACAAGAATGATTAAAGTGGTTATAAAAGATTTAGAAAGAGAAAAAGAACCTTCGATTAAAGGTGATAAAAACTTGAATGAAAGTATACTTGTTATTAAGGAAACTACTAAAAAGCTAAAAAGAGACACATTTTTATTTTTGATAGATGTTTCTATAAAATCTTTAAGACAGCTTATGACGACAAATATAGTTAATATAATAAGAGAAATAAAATAATGTGTTAAATTTGTCATACTAATAGTAGAGTCGTCTATTATGTAAGCAAGTAACTTAGATACTAACATACCTCCAAACAATAAAATAATAAAAGCAAGTAATCCTTCTGATATATAAGTGCTGAAATTATCTTTCTTGTTAAATAGTTTATAGTTTAGAGTAGATTGGATTATTTGAATTAGGAATAGGGTAATAATCCACACATAATATACAATTGGTAATTCTCCTGAGAATAGAGAAATTAGGAAGTTTACTATGGTCCTTAAAATTTCAATCATTACAAAAGTCCTCCTGTTTGTAAGCTTTGCGACATTAAAAAATGCTAGTCTATCGTTTGATAATTAGATCCATTAATTCAAACTACTCCTAATTATTCCATAAAAAGGTGATGGTATCAAGTTATCCTTCTAACAAATCCTCCAAGGCTCAACACTAGAAAAAGAAATGTAATATGTAATATAATTGAAAAAGCATATATTAAAATCAATGTTAATATTACCCTCCTATAAGTATTAACATGCGTAATTGAGGTGTTTTCTTTGTTGTTTTATGATCGAATTTCTATAATGGCCCCTCCTGTTCCATAGCTAAGGAAAGTCTATTCATTTCTGAGATTTTCAAAGTTATAGGAGGGTATTAAAAGTGAAAAAAGTCTCAGTACCGTCACTTTGGTTAATGATTATTCTTGTGGCATTTCCACAAATTAGTGAAACAATTTACACACCGTCTTTACCAGATATTTCAAAGGCGTTGCACGTAAGTAATAATGAGGTACAGTTAACACTTAGTGTTTATTTTGCTGGATTTGCTTTAGGTGTATTTTTTATTGGATGGTTATCAGATATAATTGGTCGTCGCCCAGCAATGTTATTTGGAATTGTAGTATATGGCGCTGGAAGTTTCTTATGCTATATTGCAAATTCTATTGAATTTTTATTGTTTAGTCGTTTTATTCAAGCATTTGGAGCAAGTGCTGGTTCAGTTGTGACACAAACGATTCTTCGTGAAAGTGTAGAGGGGCATAAACGTCATGTTATGTTTGCTCAAATTTCGGCAGTCATTGCTTTTACACCAGCGATAGGTCCACTAATTGGGGGCTTTCTTGATCAAATGTTTGGATTTAAAATAGTATTTTTAAGTTTAGTTGTTATGAGTGTCGGGATTTTGCTTTATACTTTTGTTTCGCTTCCGGAAACAAAAACGGACGCAATAACGGGTAAAATAAATGTATTTTCTGTATTAAAACGGTTGATTACAAATCCGAAAGTAGTAACGTATGGATTATTAATTGGAGGAGCGAATGGTGTTTTATTTAGCTACTATGCAGAAGCGCCGTTTATCTTTATTGAATACTTTCAGTTATCGCCTAGTATGTACGGATTTCTAGGAATTGTTGTCGCTTCCGCTTCTATTATTGGGGCGAAAGGTTCAAAGCGGTTACTTGCTACTTATAAACCAGAGAAAATCATATATATCGGTTGTCTTGTAATGACAGGGGGAGCAGTCATTTTATCTGTTATTACGTTTGTTGGATCAAATCCAAACGTAATATATATGATTGGATTTTTAGTAGCGATGTTTATATTGCTATTAGGAATTGGGGTAGCATTGCCTAACTGTTTAAGTTTAGCATTAGTAGATTTTCAAGATGTCATTGGTACAGCTGGAGCATTGTTTAGCTTAGGCTACTATGTAATTGTAACGATGACAATTTGGGGAATGAGTCAGCTTCATACGGGCTCGTTGATGGTGATGCCGCTTTATTTTCTGGCTATAGTAGTTATCATGATGGTATTTACTAAAGTGTTTATTTTAGGTAAACAAACTTCAAAAATGATTTGAAAATAAAATAGGAACAAATCGTTATTTTGTGCAAATGTATTAATTCTTAAGTATAAAAACAATAATGCCCTCTCAAAATTTTTTGGGAGGGCATTATTGTTTTATTACATCTAAAATAGTTTTTTCATTCAAATGAATTCCTATGTTTAACATTTTTTGGGTAATGTAGTTGTAATGAAAATATTCTTTTATTATAATTACTAATATATTCAAATCATTATATATTAGAGGGAGCGAAAGTTTTTTGAGTGAAGTATCTAAAGAAATTAAAATAGCAGAGAAATTAAAATTTTGGGAAGAGCAAGATCAAATAAATAAAGAATTAATACCGAGAGTTGTGAAAAATCATGAAATGATTACAGACTTGGCAGCTCAATTTGATAAAAATTTAATATCTATGTCTTTGTCGCAAGAAAACATAGATAAAAATAATGAAGAGATTGGTAGTTTACATGAGGAGTTAAAAAGCGAATCATCTAAACGGATGGAACAAATACGTGAATTAACTGCTAAAGTAGAAGAACAAGATATACATATTAGTGAAATGAAAAGTATGTTGATTAATCAAGAGGAAGAGATTAGAGAAGTAAAAAAAGTTCTGGAAAAAGTGAATAAAAGTTTAGGAGTTACAGGAAATAATAAAGGGAATTTAGCTGTCAATATAGGTGTTTTAATTGCAATGATACTATCTATTATTACAATTATTCTATGAGGTGTAAGTATGGAATCTTATAAAATGCTGGAGTCATTAAAAAAAATACCGAAATCAGCATCAAATAATGTATCAAAAGAAAAAATGTTTTCTCAATTAGAAGCGTTAAAAGATAGAGATGTTGTACTACAAGCAGGCATTTATTCATCAATAATAGGTTATCAAATACTTGAAACAAGAAATGTTCCGGATGAGTTGTTTGATGCATATGCTTCCCAGTACCCACAACTTTCTAGTAGTGGTGTATCTCTTTATGAAAAGTATGTAGAAGTTTATGAAAAGGGAGAAGGTTCTATTGCTGGTTTGGTAAATGGGGTTAAAGGAAAGCAATTTGAATATTATGTTCAAAATAACTTATCAGAAAGATATCCGGACTATGATTTTACTATTGCAGAGAGTGCGAATCAACCTATATGGGATATAAAAGGTATTAGCCAAGAAAACGGGGAAGAAATGTTAATTCAGGTGAAAATGATGGATCCTGCCCAAGCAAACCATTTATCTAATATTATGCAAGATAATCCGGATGTTTATTATACTACTAGCTCAGAAATACGAGAAAAAATTCTTACTGCAAAACCGGAATTACAGGAACAATTTATTCCAATCGATATCTCAAGTTATGAATTTACACAAGACGTAAAAGATGGATTGGAAACATTGAGGGAAAACTTAGGAATTGATGTGCCAGATGAAGTTTTTGCATTAGCACCATATTCAACAGAAATAGTTTTAGGGATAAGACTACTCTTCGATTTAGCCTCGGTGAATAGAGATTTTAAACAAGTACAAGCTACTGATAAAGCACGTCTAGGAGCAGTGAAAGCTTTAATTCTGTTTTCAAGGTTTGGCATAAATACAATTTTAGGTGTTGTGGGATCGTCACTAGGTACAATAGCAATCCCTGGTATCGGTACAGTGATAGGTGTAGTAGCTGGAGTGTATGTAGGGAGTAAATTAAATAGAAAAATTGCACCATACTCACTGAAAATCGCATACATATTAGTAGGACTTGATGAAGAAGATGTATTCTACTTTAAAAATACGGAAAGGATACATGACTTGGCACTTGAGTATAGAAAAAATAGTGTGTTTTTACAACAATCATAATTGTATTTATAAAAGAGTCTCATTTTTTAATGAGACTCTTTTATATTTTATGAACATAACTATAGGTATGAATATGTAATTAATGTTAAAATGTAGCAAAGTTGTATAGTTATAGTTATAGTTATAGTTATAGTTATAGTTATTGGGGAGGGTGAAAATATGTTAATGAACCTAGTATGCGCTCTACTAATCATTTCCGGACTTATTATAGTTGTGAGAAAAAATTTCATTTTAAATCATTATCTTTGTAATTTAATGGCATTCTTTTGCGCTTATATGACAACATCTTCCTACGTATTAGAGCAACTTTCGTTAACAAAAACTATATTGATACTATGTTTGTTGCTGATAACTTTTATTCTTATATACTCACATTTCGAGATTAGAGGGCTCGCTTTTAACGATTATACGGTATTTAATCTACCTTCTAGCCGAGTGAATATATTAGTGAAAGACGGGTTAACCGAAGCGAACATAGAATTTACATTGGATAAAAATAATATATATTTATCAGAATCTCCTGTTAAAATTCGAATATTGAATAGGCCATTACATACAACTAATATTTTATTTAGAAAATGCCCAGAGGATATAAAGACAAAAATTAAAGGTATTATTAAGGAAAAGATAAAAGCTGAGGAGAAGAGTTTTCCTCTTTCCGGTGTATTGTTGATTGTTTTAAGTGCGGTTATATTTTTCTTAAAGTAGGAGATGGGAAAGAGAATTTTCAGCTGTGATAATGGGATAATTAAGAAAAGTAGAAGTTAGTGACTTTGTAGTTCTACTAATATATTAAATTTCTGCGTGATACGTTAATCGCATGTGTAAGCAATTACAGTACAAACTATAAAGAGTGAAGTATATACAGTATGAAACCGAGGCGGATATTTTCTCCTCGGTTATTTATATTGTAATAATATTCATACCGGAATCATATTGAATAGATGTATTTTATTGTTAATTTAGTTAAAAATTAATCAAACTAATGTATAATAATTTACTGAAAAAATAATTGAACTTTTCAGATAAATGAATTAATATGAAGTGAGCAATTTTAAATTTTATAGAAAATAGGAAGATGAGGGGTTTTGGAAATTTTATAAGAGGCAAAATGAGATTTTAGGATAGCTTTAAAGTTAGTCTAAAATGACGTTTGTTTCATCATTTTCAGGGCCAAACAGGAATTAGGGTACACCATCTTACTTTAAATGCGGCTATGAATCATCTAAGAGGGGGAAATGAAGTGGCAAACAAAGAATTGAAACGAGGTTTAGAAGCACGTCATATTCAAATGATTGCTTTAGGCGGAACAATTGGTGTTGGTTTGTTTATGGGGTCAGCCAGCACGATTAAATGGACAGGTCCGTCAGTAATGCTTGCATATGCAATCGCAGGTGTTTTCATCTTCTTCATTATGCGTGCCATGGGAGAAATGTTGTATATGGAGCCAAGCACAGGTTCATTTGCGACATTTGGTCACAAATATATTCATCCGTTAGCTGGTTATATGACAGCGTGGAGTAACTGGTTTCAGTGGGTTATTGTTGGGATGTCAGAGATTATCGCAGTTGGAGCGTATATGAAATATTGGTTCCCGGATTTACCAGCTTGGATACCTGGTATTATCGCGATGGTTATTCTTGGTGCGGCTAACTTAATTTCTGTTAAGTCATTTGGTGAATTTGAATTTTGGTTTGCGATGATTAAAATCGTTACGATTCTATTAATGATTATTGCGGGATTTGGACTTATTTTCTTTGGAATTGGTAACGGCGGAGAAGCGATTGGCATATCTAATCTTTGGGCAAAAGGTGGTTTCTTTACAGGTGGTTTTTCAGGATTCTTCTTTGCATTATCACTTGTAGTTGGAGCGTATCAAGGTGTGGAATTAATCGGGATTACTGCTGGTGAAGCGAAAGATCCGAAGAAGACACTTACTAGAGCAATTCAAAGTACAATTTGGCGTATTTTAATTTTCTATATTGGTGCTATTTTCGTTATTGTAACTGTTTATCCTTGGGATCAATTAAGTTCAATTGGTAGTCCGTTCGTAGCGACTTTTGCGAAAGTTGGTATTACGGCAGCTGCGGGACTTATTAACTTCGTTGTTATTACAGCCGCAATGTCTGGTTGTAACAGTGGTATTTATAGTGCTGGACGTATGCTTTATACACTAGGTGTAAATGGACAAGCACCGAAATACTTTACGAAGATCTCTAATAACGGTGTACCTTTATTCGGTACAGTTGGTGTAATTATCGGTTTAGCGGTTGGTGTTGTTTTAAGTTATATTGCACCAAAAAACTTATTCGTATATGTATATAGTGCGAGTGTACTTCCTGGTATGGTGCCATGGTTTGTCATTTTAATTAGTCAAATTCGTTTTAGAAAAGAAAAGGGAGCAGAGATGAAAGATCATCCATTCAAAATGCCATTTGCTCCTGTTACAAACTATTTGACGATAGCCTTTTTAATTATGGTATTAATCGGAATGTGGTTTAACGATGATACACGTATTTCACTAATTGTAGGTATTGTTTTCTTAGCTATCGTAACAATTAGTTTCTATGCTTTCGGAATAGGGAAACGAGCTCCGTTAGACGTTAAAAATGATCAAGAGATTTCAAGTAAATAAAGATAGTAAAAAGTCCGATTTCCCGTTTAGAAATCGGACTTTTTATTATTAAAATTTCTCTACAACGATCTTTCCAATTGTACGCCCACTTTCAAGTTGTGCATGTGCTTTCTTTATGTTTTCAGCGTTAATTGGTGTGAATGTTTCATTTAATGTAGTCTTTAAAATACCTTCATCTAATAGCTCGCTTACTTTATTTAATAGTTCGTGCTGCGTACTCATATCACCAGTTTCATACATCGCTTTTGTAAACATAAACTCCCAAACGAATGTAGCACTTTTACTTTTTAAAATTCCCATCTCAAGAGGGTGTTCATTTTCTACGATAGAGCAAATTTTACCTTGTGGTTTAATGATGTCACCCATCGCGTGCCAATGCTGATCAGTATTGTTTAAGCAGAAGATATAATCTACATCTTTTAGCCCAAATTCTAATATTTGATCTTTTAAAGGTTGGTGATGATTAACTATATAATCTGCACCGAATTTTTCCACCCAGTGTATAGTTTCGTTGCGGGATGCGGTTGCGATTACGTTTAGTCCAGCCCATTTAGCTAACTGTATAGCAATCGAGCCAACACCACCAGCTCCGCCGATAATTAAAATGTTTTTAAATGAATTTTCATCTTTCTTATTATAATCAATCCCTAAACGTTCAAACAAACCTTCCCATGCGGTAATGGCTGTTAAAGGAAGTGCTGCAGATTCAGCATCACTTAACGTTTTTGGTTTTTTACCAACAATTCTTTCATCAACTAAATGGTATTCACTGTATGTACCTTGCCTTGTAATGCTTCCAGCGTAAAACACTTCATCGCCTTCTTTAAATAACGTACAACCATCGCCAGTTTGCACGACAACACCACTAGCATCCCAGCCAAGTATTTTTGCTATATCTTCTTTTTTATCTTTTGGAGATCGAACTTTTGTATCAACTGGATTAACGGAAATAGCGTTAATCTTTACAAGTATATCTCTTCCTGTGGCAACAGGTCTTTCAACTTCAATATCAATTAAACTGTTTTCTTCTTCAATAGGTAAGTATTCATGTAAACCAATTGCTTTCATTTTTATTCCCTCCATTAAAGTAAGAGTATTTTTCTCTTTTATTATAGTAGGTAAAGTGTCATTATGTAAAAAAGTTGGGTCCTTTCCATTTTGTTAAAGGCTTGTTTCAACCTCATTTAGAACTTTGTAACTGGAGAGGAGCCATCGTTTTGATTTTATAAGCGTCGGATGAAAGGTATACTTATTTTTCCAGTGTACCTTGCAATGAACAATACCAAGTGTTATATTATACTTGTAGTTACTTATTATAAAACAGTACTAAACAATAAATAGTAGTAGATGCCAATTAGAATAGGGTGAATGAATATTGAATGTACAATTTAAAAAAGGAGTTTTAGAACTTTGTGTTCTTGTCTTACTTGATAAGCAAGACCGTTATGGGTATGAATTAGTTCGGAGTATTTCCAATCAAATTGAAATATCAGAAGGGTCTGTTTATCCTCTACTTCGTAGATTAACTAAAGAAGAATATTTTACAACGTATTTACAGGAGTCTTCAGAAGGGCCTTCAAGGAAGTATTATAAACTGACGGATAAAGGTAGAACGTATTTGTATCAACTTTTGGAGGAATGGAATGAGTTTTCACAAGGTGTCAATCAATTAATAAAAGAAGGTGTACGTAATGACGAAAAATAAATTTTTACAACAATTAAATGCATCTCTAAAAAGATTATCTGAAAAAGAGCGTGCAGATATTTTAAAAGATTATGAAGAACATTTTACTTTCGGATTAGAGGAAGGGAAAAGTGAAGAAGAAATTGTAGCTTCATTAGGTTCTCCAGCTCAAATCGCCAAAGAGTTATTAGCAGATTATCATATTGAGAAAGTAACAGCAAGTGCAACAACAGGAAATGTTTTTCGGGCAATTTGGGCAGTAATTGGATTAGGTTTTTTCAATTTGTTAATCGTGCTTGGACCTGCAATTACATTAGCGGCATTGATTTTTTCAGGATGGGTTCTAGGAATCTCATTTTTAGGTTCACCATTACTTGTTCTAGTTGATACTATTATACATCCAAATACATTCTTGTTATTTAATCTTTTCGTTTCTTTAGCACTTTGTGGACTTGGATATTTCATTGTAATTGCTATGTTATTTTTAACGAAGCTAGCAAAGAATGGATTTGTTCGTTATTTAAAGTTCAATATAGCACTAGTAAAAGGTGGTTTTAAGCATGATAAATAAAAAGAAACTTTCAATCATTGCAGGTATTATTTTCATTATTGGGATTGTGGGAAGTCTATTCACTTATCGTTCAATTGCCACAGTACCAATTTCAGAAGAAAAGGTCATTAACAATAATAATGTGTCAAGCGTCATTATCGATACGAATAACGTGCGTGTTAACATCAATCCTACAACAGAAAGTAACATGAAAGTAACATTAGATGGGGAAGTTAATCCTAACATAAAAAGAACATTAGCTACGGATGAAAAAGGTTCAACGCTTCTCATTTCTTACAAAGAAAAACAACAGAGTTGGTTCAACTTCAACATTTCTGAAGTATTGGTCCCATTAACATTAAATGTCTATCTGCCTGAAAAACAATATGATTCATTAAAAATTTCCAATAACAATGGTTACGTTTCTGCAAAACAACAAAATACAACGCATTTTGATATCAATACAAGCAATGGGCGTGTTGAATTAAGAGAGATCAATTCGCAAAAAATTAATGCGGAAACAAATAATGGAAGTATGGACTTTAAAGATATAACGGCGCAAAATATTCATGTGAAATCGAATAATGGACGAATAATGCTAGATCATGTTGAAGGTGAACTAGAAGGGCAATCTAAAAACGGAAGTCTTTCTCTTAAAACAAATGAACTTGATCGAAATCTCAATTTTACGACTCATAATGGCAAGATTAATATTGAAACTGAAAAAGAACCAACTAATGTTCAATTTAATGTCTCTGTCGACAATGGAAAAGCGAATATCCTGAATAAATATAATGGAAATGCCGTTATTGGGAAGGGAGAAAATCAAATTAAATTAAACACACATAACGGAAGTATTTCAGTGAAAAAGCATGGAAACTAAAGTAGCATATTACTCTTGAAAATTTTCGCTCATCACATATAAAGAGCATGCAAATCAATAATAAATAAGCAAAATAGCCGACTCCTTTTTTAAAACATGTAGGTAGTCGGTTATTTTATGTCCAAAATTCGTTTTAACGTCTTGGTTTCGACGACTCAATCAATTCTCTGAAAATATCAAATATATTCTGTTTTCAGGGAATTGTAGTGTTATTATAAGAAAAAGTGATACTTTTATCTTATATACTTAAAGGAGGATTGGATTTCTGCATAGGCTTTCCAGTATCACTGGATTTGGAATGAAAAGTTGTGAACAATTGAAAAGATAATAGTTGAAATAATGAAAGGTGAGAAGGAGTTTATTTCTCATAAGCGAAATATAGTATTGTTTTATCCTAAATTATTTGTAAAGGTGGATACATAATGACGGTAAAAAAGCTTTATTTCGTCCCAGCAGGTCGTTGTATGTTGGATCATTCGTCTGTTAACAGTACATTAACACCAGGAAAATTATTAGACTTACCGGTTTGGTGTTATCTTTTGGAGACTGAAGAAGGACCTATTTTAGTAGATACAGGTATGCCAGAAAGTGCGATTAATAATGAAGGCCTTTTTAACGGTACATTTGTTGAAGGACAGATTTTACCGAAAATGACTGAAGAAGATAGAATCGTGAATATTTTAAAACGCGTTGGTTATGAGCCGGAAGACCTTCTGTATATTATTAGTTCTCACTTACATTTTGATCATGCAGGAGGAAATGGTGCTTTTACAAATACACCGATTATTGTGCAGCGTGCTGAATATGAGGCGGCACAACATAGTGAAGAATATATGAAAGAATGTATATTGCCGAATTTGAAATACAAGATCATTGAAGGGGATTATGAAGTCGTACCAGGAGTTCAATTATTGTATACACCAGGACATACTCCGGGGCATCAGTCGCTATTCATTGAGACAGAGAACTCTGGCCCAGTGTTATTAACGATCGATGCATCGTATACGAAAGAAAATTTTGAAGATGAAGTGCGGTTCGCTGGATTTGATTCGGAATTAGCTTTATCTTCAATTAAACGTTTAAAAGAAGTTGTTAGGAAAGAGAACCCAATTGTTTTCTTTGGACATGATATAGAGCAGGAAAAGAGTTGTAAAGTGTTCCCTGAATATATATAAATAGAAAAAGTCATGGGCCTAGTAGCTCATGACTTTTTCTATTAAATAACCTTTTTAAATAAGTTATATACTTTTTTTGAATTACCTTCATTTAATTGATAATAAGTAAGGTCTACGTCATCAGGAGTGTTTTGATGGGCAATCATAACTTCACTACTGTTGTTATCTACTATCCAAATTAAATATTGTTTATAAGTTCCATCTTGGAAAGTAATCCACATGTTACAATCTACTAAATCAGAACCTTCTTCATCTAGCGTTAAATCGCCTTTTTTTGCTGTATCCATACTGTTAATGAATGTTTTTAATTCATCTGTTTTTGTAAGGAAGATAGATTTTTTTGTCTTAAGCGACTCTACATGTATATCTTTTATTTCCTGTTTTCCTAAAAAAACAGGAGGTGCATTTGGGTCTCTTTGAGTTGAAATAATAGTAGCTTTCTTCTTTGGTTTACTTGCTGTATAGAGATCTTGAATAGATTTTCCAGAGTTTAAAAACCATACGGTTCCAAAAACAATCAATGCGCTACCTATCAATAAAATGATTTTCTTAATAGGGTATTCTCCTCTCTATGGCTTCATGTGAAGAGCTTTTCTATTAATATATGATAGGTAAGCGTAAAGTATTATAGTTGAACGTGGTTATGCTTCACGGTTTTTATAGGGCGATCAACGAGTAAATTGTAAGTAAGCCCTATTAATACGAGAAATCCACCGATAATTTTTCCGGTTGATAGTTCGTGTGACAGGAAGAAATCGATGATAGTCCCCGTAAACAATTGTCCGATAAAGATGAGTAACGTTAAATAAAATGCTGATATTTTAGGAGTAATATAGTTTGATAATGAGATGACGATAACGCCTACTAATCCGCCTAAGTATACAGCAATAGGTATGGATTGTAGCGTATGACTAGAAATATACAACGAATCTGAACTGAAAATTAAAAATAACATGGAGAAAAATAATCCAGTAATATAATTGAAAAATGTGCCTTCCCAATTTCCAATTTCCTTTGCTAAATTAGCGTTAATAATTCTAGCAACAACGATAGAAACACCAGCTAAAATAGCGATACAAATATATAACATTTTCTTACCTCCATTAATAAATTGTCATGACTATAATTCCAGAAGAGATGAATAATAATCCAATTAATTTTTTCTTATCAAACTTCGAAACTTTCATTCCTAATAAACCGAAATGATCAATAACTATGGAAGCGATGGATTGACCAAGTAAGCTTAATGCAATCGTAATAGAGGCACCAAGAGCAGAGAAACTTATATTATTAAAAAGAACAGTGAATACTCCAATTGCCCCAGCGCTATATAAAAAAAGTGGAATACCTTTATCAAAATGGAGTTTATTTTTGTTAAGGATTAAAACGAAAATAACTGCTATTAAACCGACAAGATGAATGACAACACTCGCTGTATAATTACCGATTATTTCAGATAAAATCCCATTCAATGGGAGCATAATGGCAATAAGCACACCAATAAAGACAGAAAGAAAGTTATACAATGTAATATCCCCTTTTTATATTTCATATTTGTAATGACTGTATCATGCTGAAATTGTGTATTACTATGACATATGTCATAGTGAAAGAAGAAAATTTTGTTTACAATTGGGATGAGTTGTAAAGGTGGGGGACTATGAAGAAAGTATGTAATTCTAATAAATTAGCAGAGTATATGAAACAAAATAATATTGATTCATTTTTTAGTAGTGATATGAAACCATATATGGAACTTATATTTTTTAAAAAGAATGAGTTCATTTGCAGAGAAAACGAAGAGATAGATTATTTATATTTCTTTGTTGAAGGAAAAGCGAAAGCGTTTAACACATTAAGTAACGGGAAATCTGTATTATTATGTTTTTATGACAGTTTGCAGTTGCTAGGAGATGTAGAGTTAATTCACTCTCAAAGAATCAATTCAAACGTACAAGTTATGGCAGACTCATATTGTGTTGGGCTACCTTTAGGGAAAGTGAGAAACCAATTATTTCATGATGCGAAATTTTTAAGATGTATTTGCGGTTCTTTAGCCCATAAATTAAATCGACTTTCAAAAAATAGTACAATTAATTTACTGTATCCACTTGAAAATCGACTTGCGAGTTACATGTTAGCAGCAGGGGAACGGGCGGTTCAGCACGGAAATAGAATTGTGTTTAGTGGGAATTTAACGGAAATAGCTGAATTGTTAGGGACGAGTTATCGGCATTTATTACGTACATTAAATACCTTTTGTGATAAAGGGATAATACAGAAAAACAATGGATGCTTTGAAGTGATGAATGTGGATGTTTTGCGGGAATTGGCGGCGGATGTATATAAATAATATATTAAAGTGGGGATTTAGATGAAAATAGCTATAATTTCAGATGTTCATGGGAACAGTCACGCATTAAAAGCAGTATTAAAAGATATTGAACGTCGCAAGGCCGAAATGATAATCAATTTAGGAGATAGTGTGTATGGGCCGTTAGATCCTTTAGGGACAATTGAAATATTAATGAATAACGAGATGATACATATTAAGGGTAATTGTGATCGCATGCTTTGGGAACCTATGCTACACTGACTTTTGTCCAAAATCAATTAACAAAAAATCATATAGATTGGTTAAAACAACATCCTTCCCAATTTATTGTAGACGATATTTTATTTTGTCATGGTACGCCAACTTCAGATGAGGTGTATTTATTAGAAGAGATGGACGAGAATGGTGCAGTATTAAAGAGTGAAAAAATATAATGGATCAACTCCAAAATATAGAACAAAAAATAATAGTATGTGGTCATACGCATATTCCTAGAGTTGTTTATTTAGCGAACGGAAAAATCATTATAAATCCAGGGAGTGTAGGACTTCCTGCATACAAAGATGAATTACCCGTTTTGCATAAAATGGAGTCAGGAACTCCGCACGCAAAATATGTAGTGATAGAAAAAAATTGGGAGAATGGATAATTGAACAAATTTCAGTTCCTTATAATTGGGAAGAAGCAGCTGGGTTAGCTGTTCAACAGGAAAGGCATGACTGGGCACAAGCGCTAAAGACTGGAAAGGTAGAATGAAGAGGAGTTTTACTTTATAGTAAACTCCTCTTTTTATTTTATGTAGATGTTGAATTATATAAAAATAAAATGTTATGGTTATGGAAACATATGAATGTGTGAACATGTATTCATATATAAGAGGAGGAGGGATTAGAGTGAAAGACCTAATTATTATTGGAGCTGGTCAAGCTGGATTAACAATAGGATACTACTTGAAGCAGGGAGGATATAGTTTCTTATTACTTGAGGCGGGAAACCGAATTGGCGATTCTTGGAGAGACCGCTATGATTCTTTGCAGCTCTTCACACCAAGGGAATATAGTAGTTTACCAGGTATGATATTAAAAGGAGAAGGGAGTGGATTTCCATGTAAAGATGAAATTGCAATTTATTTAGAAGAATATGCAAGGTATTTTCAATTGCCGGTACAATTACAGACTCAAGTTTTAAAAATAAGAAAAGAGAAAGAAATATTTGAATTACACACTCCTACAGAAATTTTACAATCGAAAAAAGTTATTATCGCATCAGGTGGTTTTCAGCAACCATTCATCCCCTCATTTTCACAACATCTTTCATCACATATTTTTCAAATACATTCATCACAATATAAATCACCATTACAAATTCCAAAGGGAAAAGTACTTGTAGTAGGTGGTGGGAATTCAGGCATGCAAATGGCAGTAGAACTTGCAAAAACGCATGAAGTTACAATGGCTATAAGTCATCCGTTAACCTTTTTACCGTTATATCTTTTTAGAAAAAGCATTTTTAATTGGTTAGAAAAAATGGGTTTATTGTATGCCGAAATACATACAAAGAGAGGAAGGTGGTTTCAGAAGCGAAAGGATCCCATTTTTGGTTTTGAAGGTAAGGAACTTATTCGTAGTGGAGCAATAAAACTACAGGGAAAAGTGGTAAGTGCATCAGGAAATAATATTATGTTTCAGAATGGTGGCACGTATAGTGCACAAAGTATTATATGGTCAACTGGTTTTGTTCAAGATTATAAATGGATTGAAATAGAAAAGGCAGTGAATATGAATGGATTTCCTAATCATACAAAGGGAATGAGTCCAGTAAGAGGATTGTATTATATTGGACTGCCGTGGCAATCTCAAAGGGGTTCTGCGCTTATTTGTGGTGTAGGAAAGGATGCGGTGTATTTGCTTTCTGAAATCAAAAAATAGATCAGTAGCAACAGCTACTGATCATCCATATGTACATGAATTAGGAGAGGTCAAACATTTCAAACGTTTATTAGCTTTAGTATAATAGATTTTCATGAAATAAAAAACTGAAAATTACATTTTTTTGTTGAGAAAGTTTTTTGTATCGAAATATATAAAAAAACGGGGATTTCTATTGAAAGAAAATATGATATTTATCCCGCATTAACGGGCAGTAAGATCCCCCACCTCAAAATTCGGCACATGCGAGGAAGTTAGGTGAGAGATCAACTGCCCGTAAAAGCCCGATTGGTGAGGGCTAATAATCAGAGGGACAAAAGTCCCTCTGATTAAAGTTTCACTTTATATTTTAGTAAAGTATGATATAGTCTATATAAGATTGATTTCCTTAAAATATCTTTTTTGTATAGTAATTACATTCACAGTTGGGAAGGGGAACAGATTGTGAAGTTTGATGATCAACGTCTACTAGGAATACGATTAGGTTCTGTACTCATAACAGAAGAAAATCAATATTTAGTAATTAAGAAGAAAGATCATTATGCACTATTAAACATACATAATTTAGAATGCACACATGTCGAAGTGCAGTTAGAACATATTGAAGAACTGCTGCATGAAGATTTCCAAGAAAGTATAACGGAAATTATCGCACCAGAACATATTAAAATTGTGGTGAAAAATGTTATATAAAGAAAGAAGCTGGGAGAATCAGCTTCTTTCTTTGTTTTACTTCGTTAATTATAAGGATAACAATTTTAAAATCTCACCAATAATCCCATCCTTTTGATGAACACCTAAATCCGAGTTCGTCATAATAACAGCGCCATTACCTCGGTATGGATTACATACCATCATACATTGAAATCCAACACCCCAGCCAAGTGAATGAATTTGTAAGTCTTCATTAGAATACTCTAGAAAAACACCTAACCCAGTCCATTTGGTGCATCCTTGAGGAGAAATCATATCTTGTACAGTTTTTTGAGAAAGTTTCAGTTTGCTATTTCCCTGTAAGGACTGAATGATCTCAATAATTAAAGTTGATAAGTCAGTTGGTGTTGTCCAAACGCCTGAAGCTGCTGCGAATGGATAAAATGGATACTTCTCATTTGTTACAGTTCCATCTTTATTATGCCCGCAAGCAAAAGCATCGGTTTTATCTATGTCTTCGGGAGAGAAGAGTGTACTATTTTTCATTTGTAGTGGCTGAAAAATAAATTCTTCAAGTAAAAGGTTGAACGATTTCCCAGTAATATCTTCAAGTAGTTGTTCGATAATACAAAAATTTGCGTCAGAGTAGTGGAATTGGCTTTCTGGTGCATAAGTTACTTCTATAGGTACTGGGCAATATAATGTTTTACCAGCAAGGAGCTCATCCATTTTAGGTAGTTCTTGTGCAAGTGTATAATGTTCAAAACTATTGGGAGGATCAATGATTCCAGATTGGTGACTTAATAAATTTCGCAGCGTTACTTTTTTCTGTGAAGTAAATAGATTGGTAGGGATGTTCCAAGATGTGAGTCTATCATTTACGTCTTCATCTAAATGTACGATTCCTTGATCTGATAACGTTAGTACAAGCATTGAAGTGATGAATTTGCTAATAGAACAAGAATTGAATATGGAATTCGTAGTGACAGTTCTAGTTGTTCCAGATTCAAGTGTTCCGAAAGCAGTAGCTTCATCAAGTTTACCGTCACGTATAACGGCAAAGCTTAACCCTGCAACAGAATATTGGTTCATTTTCTCATATATATTGTTGTTTTTTAAGTTCATGGTGCCCCCTTTCCTTCAAAAGACAGAATATTATTTTTATTATACAGTAATAAATAGAGAGAAGGAGAGAAAAAGAAAACACTTCATCTATTATCGATGAAGTGTTTTCTTAGTTTAAGTTAATTCGAAGTAAAGGCTTTGAAAAATTTATCTCGGTACATGTACATAAGCCATGAGGTTGTTAGTAAGGAAATAATGATTTGTTTGTTTTTAATTGGTGCATTGAAAACAAGCCAGCCAACGATATCAAATAATAAATGTAGTGCAATTGAAAGAACTACAAATTGTAGTAACGTATTTAAAAATCTTTTCATAAAGTATCCCCCTAAAATAAAAGGTTTTATCCCGCATTAACGGGCAGTAAAACTCCCACTGATTAAAGTTTCACTTTATCAACAGTGTTGTATATTACTATTATACATTAAATGTGTCATGTGGTAAAATTTACATAAGTTACTTAAATAAAACATATGAAAGCTAGTGAGGAGGAATAGTCATGGAATTTTGGATGATCATACCGATAGCGGTCTTTGGGTTTATTTATATAGTTGAAAAATTAAATAAAATCGAAAAGAAAACGGATGCGCGTTTAAAGCGGATGGAAGATAGATTACAATTAATTACGAAAGAAATGGGAATTGTAGATAGAGAACCCGAAATTAATAAAGAGTTGCGGCAGCTTATGGAAGAAGGAAAAACAGTTACGGCAGTTAAGAGAGTAAGAGAAGCATTTGGTTTTTCAATACTAGAAGCGAAGCAATATGTTGATAAGTTATAAAAAGGTCATCCATTTGGGTGATCTTTTTTCACTGCACCATACGTGTATTTACATAAGCAGCTATTATAACGTGGCCAATTATAATGATAGGAAATACGATTTTTGCATTAGGGGTAGTGAAGACACTACCAATTGTGGCGATAACACCAGCGGTTAAATTATAAAGACCAACTATCTTCGATAACTTAACTTTATCTGACACACGGCGTTCATTGAATCTTGATAAGAGCCAAGTGTATTGTTTTACTCCGATGAAATAAGCTAATGCAAATGAAATGATTGCTAGTATGAATAATGATGGAGAAGCGAAGAGAGTCATTGAGAACACCTCCGTTAATGGACTATAAATAAATTATAGTATGATTTTAAGTTTATTAAAAATGAGATATTTACGATGAAGGGAGATTACATATGAATATTTCGGAATTCCAGCAATATGTATCGAGTTTCAGTAAAGAAAAAGGATTTCAAGATACAACAATTGAAGAGCGTACGATGTATGCGATGGCGGAATTAGGTGAATTAGCGGAAGTTATATTAAGGCGTGATAAAATACAAGATTCGAAAAGAGAGATTGGTTTAGAAATGTTTGATGTAATTTGGAATGTATGTGATTTAGCAAACAAGTTAGAAATTGATTTAGAGAAGGCATTCGAAGAAAAAATGATGATTAATAAAAAACGTGAATGGTAAAAGGAAAGTTAAAAAGCGCACAAAATTTTGTGCGCTTTTTATTAATGGTATGAAAAATATGTAAAAAAAGATGGAACAAACATTTGAGATGAACTGTCTAATATAGGTAATAACTATTTAGTTTGAAAGAAAGGGTGGAGAAAATGAAAAAGAATACATTATTAAAATTAGGGGTATGTGTTAGTTTGCTAGGAACAACCCAATTTGTTAGCACAATTTCTTCTGTGAAAGCGGAACAAAAGCTAGAGCAAAAAGTAATAAAGAATGAGACAGGAACTATTTCAATTTCTCAGTTAAATAAAAATGTATGGGTTCATACTGAGCTAGGTTATTTTAATGGAGTAGCAGTTCCTTCGAGTGGTCTAGTTCTTACTACTTCTAATGGGTTAGTACTTGTCGATTCTTCTTGGGATGATAAGTTAACGAAGGAACTAATAGAGATGGTAGAAAAGAAATTTAAGAAGCGCGTAACGGATGTTATTATTACACATGCGCATGCTGATCGAATTGGCGGAATTAAAACGTTGAAAGAAAGAGGCATTAAAGCGCATAGTACAGCATTAACTGCGGAACTAGCAAAGAAAAATGGATATGAAGAGCCACTTGGAGACTTACAAACAATTACGAATATGAAGTTTGGAAATATAAAAGTAGAAACGTTCTATCCAGGGAAAGGGCATACAGAAGATAATATTGTCGTATGGTTACCGCAATACAACATTTTAGCTGGAGGCTGTTTAGTGAAATCTGCGGAAGCTAAAGATTTAGGGAATGTTGCTGATGCATATGTAAATGAATGGTCCACATCGATTGAGAATGTGTTGAACCGATACGGAAATATGAACTTAGTAGTGCCTGGTCATGGAGAAGTAGGGGACAGAGGATTACTTTTACATACATTGGATTTGTTGAAATAAGAAACTGTGGGAATATAAAAGCGAGGAGAAATAATTTTCTCCTCGCTTTCTTCTAACTATATTTAAATGCGAAGCTATCAATTATGCCTGCATAAGTTACTGAGATTTTAATTCCAAGTATACAAATACCAGTACCGTCATAATTGCTATAACAACGTAAGTAACATCAAGCATTATAAGTGTCTTTAAAGTTTCAGTCATCCTAATTCACCCCTGGTATGAAAATGTAACATAATCTCTTATCAATCAGTTAAGAGATTATAAAGATAACGATGTACATGAAATTTCTTAAGTAGTTTCTATATAAATATATCATATAAATAATGTAAAAAATGTTAAGATGGTGTAAATGTATTGTAAATAAAGAGGTTTCCTCTAAAATCTTTAATCAAAAAATTGATAGTTCTTCAAAATGAAAAAACGCTATTCTTTCTGTTGAATGATAGAAAGAATAGCGTTTTTGTATGCTTATTAGTTGCTAATAGTTCTCTAAATCAATCATCTAGCTATTTGAAAGTATTAACAAAGGTGTCCGTTTTTTAGCGCCAATAAAAATATTATGTCAACAATATGAACTGCCACAAATTTATATATATTATTGTGATTCATATCACATCCTTTTTTCCTAATGGGTATTATGCTTGATTTGTAAGGAATGATTGGGAGAGGGTGGGATGATATGTTTTGTTATCAATGTGAACAAACGCCAACAGGCGGATGTAAAGTGATGGGTGTTTGTGGTAAGAATGAAACAATTGCAAGTTTACAAGATACGATTGTGTTTGGATTAAAAGGAATTGCTGCTTATCGTACTCATGCTGCTCAGCTAGGGTATACAGATGCATTTGTAGATGCTACAACTCAAGAAGCGCTATATATGACATTAACAAATTCTAACTTTAATGAACAAGAACATATTGATATGGCTATGAAAGTAGGGAAATCGGCTTTACGAGTAATGGAGTTATTAGATGAGGCACATACGAATCACTTTGGTGTTCCGGAGCCTGTTCAAATTACACAAAACCATGTAGAAGGTAAGGCAATTGTAGTTACTGGTCATAATTTATTTGCATTAGAAGAGTTATTAAAGCAAACAGAAGGAAAAGAAATTAACATTTATACGCATTCTGAAATGCTACCAGCACACGGATATCCACAACTGAAAAAATATAAACATTTAAAAGGAAACATCGGTAAGGCATGGTACGATCAACGACGACTTTTCGAAAAATTTACAGGTGCCATATTAGCGACAACGAACTGTGTTATGCCAATTAAAGGATCATACTCTGATCGATTCTTTTCATATGATATTGCAGGTTTAGAGGGTGTACAAAAAATTGAAAATGATGATTTTGCACCATTGATTCAAAAAGCGCTTGAACTTCCAGAAGTACATATGGAGTCGGATGAGCAGTTAGTAACAGGGTTTCATCATAATACAGTATTATCATTAGCTCCGGAAATTATTAATGCAGTAAAAGAAGGAAAGATTAAGCGTTTCTTTGTCATCGCAGGTTGTGATGCTCCGGGAAAAGGCGGAGAATATTATCGTGAATTAGCAACGTCGCTTCCGCCAGAAACGGTTATTTTAACAACTTCTTGCGGGAAATTCCGTTTTAATGATGTGAGTTATGGTGTTGTACCTGGTACGGAGATTCCGCGTTACATTGATTTAGGACAATGCAATAATTCAATTTCTACAGTGAAAATAGCGGCCGCTTTAGCTGATGCTTTTCAATGTGAAGTGAATGAATTGCCAGTGAGTATTGTTCTATCATGGTTCGAACAAAAAGCGGTTGCCATTTTACTTGGGCTATTTAGTCTTGGTATTCAAGATATTCGCATTGGTCCAAAGGCACCTGAATTTATTTCACCTGGTGTGCTTGATGTATTACAAGAAACATTCGGTTTAAAACTAATTACAACCGCAGCAGAAGACATGAATATGATGTTATCGTAACAAAAAGGATGTCCTATATGTAGAGTTGACTTTATAAAGAATTTGTATGTATTCGCAAGCTCATGTATTAGATGCACAGGTGCATTAGTAGAAGAACAAAAAATGATCCGTCTTTTTAATAAGGAGAGCTAGCCACATTCATTAACTTCGGAATATTATAACGCCCCAAAACAAAAATGTGGAATTTTTGTTTTGGGTATTTCCTTTTCTTAGCTGGATAGGTATGTGGTGAGATTTCTTAAGAAGAAAATAGGCAGTATCCAATAGATAATAGCGGATTTAAGAAAAAATTTAAAAATCGAGTTGACATTCTATCTACATAGTCATACAATGTAGTGGTAATGAGTAATACTGAATAGCGTAGTTTTTAAAAATATATTCAGTATCCAATAGGCAAAAGCGGATTTAAGAAAAAATTTAAAATCGAGTTGACATTCCATCTACTCAGTCATACAATGTAGATGTAATAAGTAATACTGAATAGTGAGGCTTCTCAAAATCTATTCAGTAAAAATTAGCCTTAGTACTCTGTGATACTGAATATAAGTCAGACAGAATAGGGGGTAAAGGAGGATCAGAACATGGAAAATTTAACTGAAATGCTGAAAGGTTCGCTGGAAGGTTGTGTGCTGGAAATTATCAGCCGCCGTGAGACCTATGGCTATGAGATTACCCGCCACCTGAATGATCTTGGGTTTACTGAAGTCGTGGAAGGAACGGTCTATACCATCCTTGTGCGATTAGAGAAGAAAAAACTTGTGAATATTGAAAAGAAACCGTCAGATATGGGGCCGCCTCGTAAGTTTTATTCACTAAATGAGGATGGCCGTCAGGAGCTTGAATTGTTTTGGAAAAAATGGGATTTTGTATCGTCAAAAATTAACGTCTTGAAGTCAAATTAGCTTCATAAGATAAGTATTGCGTCCGATATTTTGGAGTTTCTTGTTCTGCTTTATAAAAAAGGAGGAAAAATAATATGATGGAAATGTTCAAAAAATTAATTGGTGATAAAAGAGAGTACAAAATGATGATGGCACGGGTTGGGGCTCTGCCAGAGGACTATCAGTTTGTGTTTAAGAAAATCCAAAACTACATGTGGAATTTTTCAGCGGGTAACGGGATGGATATGCTACACATACAGTATGAATTAATCGATTTGTTTGAAGCCGGTGCGGCGGAAGGCAGACAAGTGCTGGAAATCACTGGGGAGGACGTGGCATCCTTTGCTGACGAACTAGTGGCAAATGCTAAAACTTATGTTTCCAAGTATCGTGAAGATTTGAACGAAAGTATCATGAAGCAATTGAGAAAAAAATAAATGCAACAGGTAATACCGACTGATTAGCTGGTTACAAATGTGAATTGCCACCATCGCTATTCAGTTATATTTTTAAACCAGTACTAAGTAATACAGATTATCAGTAATACTAAATAGAGGAGTGCAGGCAGTCTAACTTTACAAAACATTTTTCAAGGAGGAAAAAAGCATGAGCAACACAGCGATTTCTGTAAAAGGGTTAAAAAAATCCTTTAAAGATAAGGAAGTGTTAAAAGGGGTGGATTTTGAAGTGCAGCGTGGCGAAATTTTCGCACTGCTGGGCTCAAATGGAGCGGGCAAGACGACGATAGTCAATATCCTCTCGACGCTGATGAAGCAAGATGGCGGCGAAGTAGGTATTTGTGGTTTTGACGTCCAGCGTCAACCGGATCATGTTCGTCAAAGTATCAGTTTGACAGGGCAGTTTGCAGCTTTAGACGGTATGCTCACGGGGAGAGAAAACTTGATAATGATTGCCAATTTGCGTGGAGTTTCTAGTCCTGCTCAAGTCGCTGATAATTTGCTTGCAAGATTCAGCCTGACTGATGCAGCCAACCAGAGGGCAGACCAGTACTCAGGTGGGATGAAGCGCCGGCTTGACATCGCGATGAGTTTGATTGGGACGCCAGCAGTCATTTTTCTCGATGAACCGACGACAGGGCTTGACCCCGAAGCGCGGATTGAAGTGTGGGATGCCGTCAAGGAACTTGCCGGCGGAGGCACAACCATCTTGCTGACAACTCAGTACTTGGAGGAAGCCGAACAACTGGCGGACCGTATCGCTATCTTGCATGGTGGAAAAATTATTACGACTGGTACTCTTACAGAACTTAAAGAGATGTTCCCGCCAACAAAAGTGGAGTATATCGAGAAGCAGCCGACATTGGAAGAAATTTTCCTTGCGATCATTGGCAAAAAGGAGGAGATGTAAATGAATAGCAAAACAGGGGTATTATTAGGGCGTTTAATGCGCAACATTATGCGCAGTCCGGATACAATTATTACGGTAGCGATTACGCCGATTATGATGATGCTGTTGTTTGTCTACGTATTTGGCGGCGCCATAAAGACAGGAACGGATAACTACGTCAATTATTTATTGCCGGGAATCTTGCTGATGGCTATCGCATCCGGTGTCGCTTACACTTCCGTACGGTTGTTTACGGATGTAAAGAGCGGGCTGATGGCACGTTTCATTACTATGCCTATCAAGCGTTCGTCGGTATTATGGGCTCACGTATTAACATCACTTGTTGCTAATGTGCTTACTATCGTGGTGGTTATCCTTGTTGCGCTCTTAATGGGCTTCCGTTCCAGTGCTAATATTCTGGATTGGCTCGCGGTAGCTGGAATACTCGGGATGTTTACGCTGGCGCTGACATGGTTGGCTATCATTCCTGGATTGACAGCGAAGTCTATGGAAGGGGCGACAGCCTACTCGTACCCACTAATTTTTCTGCCCTTTATTAGTTCGGCCTTTGTTCCTACCGAAACTATGCCAAAAATTGTTCGTGCGTTCGCTGAAAACCAGCCTGTGACTTCAATCGTGAATGCGATTCGTGCCCTCTTATATGAAGGGACTGTTGGCAACGATATTTGGATTGCACTTGCTTGGTGCGTTGGCATTATGGTTATCGCTTACTTCTTCGCTGGTAAAGCATTTAAACGTCAGTTAGGGTAAAACCATCAGTTCGGTGTTCTATTGCAACTAAATCTTCTGAAATAATATATATGTTTGGAAAAGTGGATTAAAATCACATCAATCTTAGTTAATGCTATAGTTGTTGGTATTTTTACTGGTTGCGTAGTTGGTACGTAAGTAGGATCAGACGTTGAGAAAAAGCAGACTGAGAGAGTTAAAAGGGAAGAGATAATATTTTGACCTCAATTCTAATTGCCATATAATAAATGCAATTTTTATACATGAAAAGCCCACCTATTTCCGTAGGTGGGCTATATCTTTACTACACAATTCGAAAGTATACTCTCCTTTTCTAAATATGTAATTATGCATATTTAGAAAAAACTACACTTAATAAATATTACATATAGTAAATGGAAACTTATGGTGTAATTCTTTTAACAGGCTTAACATGATAACCATTATATAAGGTGCGTAGGCTCCTTTGTAAAAGTTCTTCTTTTCTGAAAAATGAATATTAATTCGTTATATGTAATAAAAATTCATGGGAATAATTTTATGTTTTCTAAATTTATTCCTTTACATCAATGTGTATTATTTATTACAACAGCTTCATGTCAAAGATAAGATGTGAAAGCAAAGGGAAATATAAGTATCTTTATAACGAGTTCCTAATATAATCAATGTGTTAACGAAAGGAACTCTGTATTATGTTTATTTTTCTATTAACTAATACAGCTTCAAAAAATAGACACAATTGCTACATACCAATTGTAATTTATTATCTATTCATAATTCTGTTTATTCTGTCTTTCTAAAAATAAAAAAATATTAGACTCGCAAATATAAACGTTATAATGAGGGCGTCGAGAGGTAACCGATTACCTACGAAGAAAATATCAAACATTTTAAAATTGGACAGACTGAAACGATTAATTACAGAAAGGTGTGTGACCAGAAGGGGGATTTCTTCAAAATAGTTTAGCAGCAGCGGATATCGTATTAGCTGGTGTAAACAATATCATCAATGGTAAGTATAGGGTTGGAGGATAAATGCCTCGCACATTAAGAGAGACAGCTTTAGGTGGAATCGTTTACAATATGGTGCATCAAGTAAGCGGTTCATTTTTTAAGAATGGTCTATATTCTTAAGCCTAAAAAGAGACGTAAAAATAGGATACAAGGGGGATTTATTATATGAATGGGAATACTGCAAAAAAAATAGAATTTCAAGCTGAAAATACTGCAGTGAAAAATGAGAAATATCTAGATCCTAAAAAGTGGCATAAACAAGATACTACCTGGGCATTGAGCCTTTTTGGAACAGCAATTGGAGCAGGGGTGCTCTTTTTACCGATTAATGCAGGTTCAGGTGGTTTATTATCATTACTACTAATTACATTGCTTGCATATCCAGTTATGTATTACTCACATAGGGCACTTGCTAAAATGATTTACACTTCTAATTCTGCTGATGAGGGGATTACAGGCACAATAAGAGAGTATTTCGGAAATAAGGCAAGTATCATTTTTAACATCGTATATTTCGGCTCAATTTATACAATCGTATTGATGTATTCGGTTGCGCTTACAAATACCGCAAGTAGTTTTATCGTGCATCAATTGCACATGCCGGAGCCTCCAAGGGCCATTTTATCTCTTGTATTAGTGCTCGGCCTTATTGCTATACTAAATTTTGGTCAAGATATTACTGTGAAAATCATGAGTATGCTCGTATATCCTTTCATAGCTTCTCTACTTTTCATCGCAATATCTTTAATTCCACAGTGGAATACGTCAATGCTTAGCTTTTCAAGTGTTTCTACTGCTTCAACAGGAACAGGATATTTTGGAACGATATTAATGATTTTACCAATCATCGTATTCTCATTTAATCATTCACCTATGATTTCATCATTTGTTGTGAAACAGAAGGCTACGTATGGAATAGAAGCTACTGATGCTAAATGTGCACAAATACAAAAAGTTTGTTATATCATGACATTCGTTGTAGTTATGTTCTTCGTTTGGAGTAGTACACTGAGTTTGACTCCAGAGGATTTAAAAATGGCAAAAGAGCAAAACTTATCAATCCTTTCATATCTTGCTAATGAACTTAATTCGCCTGTAATCACTATTGCAGCTCCAATCATTGCTTTTGTGGCTATTACAAAGTCTTTCCTTGGCCATTATATAGGAGCATTTGAGGTAATGCGTGACGTGATTATGAAGTTCGGTAAAACACGTGGAAAAGTTATTGAAGAAAAAACAATTAAGACAATGATCCTTACTTTTGTTGTATTAACATGCTGGTTTGTCGCTTATACAAATCCAAGTATTCTTGGAATTATTGATTCTCTGAGCGGTCCATTAGTTGCTGCTATCTTATGTCTATTACCGATGTATGCGATTAGTAAAGTACCAGTACTAGCTAAATACAAAGGGAAAATGAGCAATGTATTTGTTATTGTTGTAGGTATACTTACTGTCCTAGCAAGTATTAAGTCATTATTCTAATTCGCTATTGTTAGTTCAAGTGCTAAAATAGTGGGATATGAAAAAAAATGAAAGAGATTATGGATAAGATACGTCCATATTCGAATTTTAAACAAGCTGTTTTATGAGGGTTAAACTCTAATATAAAAAGACATGAACAAAGATTAGTTCATGTCTTTTTTTGTGTTGGCGTTATTCTTAGAAGAGCGTTTAAAGTAGCGGTAGAGAATAAAATGTTTTTACTAGGTATTTAAATAGAGGTAACTGGCATCTAGTCAAACTCAATATTATTTTGGGTTTAACTGGCCACTGCTTATGGGCAGTATAAGCATAATCTCTCTTTTAAACCTTCTAACACTTCTTCAGGAACTTCCCTGATTTTGATATCTTTACCTAGGAAAAGTAGCCAATTTGTTATTTCTATCAATTCATCGAGATTGTTAACATTGATAAAAGTTTTTAGAATGGCTGTGGATTGGTAAGGATTTGTATAGGAAATAGAAATTTTTATAGGATGGTATTTTTTGAACTGGGTAATCGCTTTTGGACCAAGTTCAAGTACAAGGTTGATTGCTTCGTCCTTCTTACTTAGTTTTTCTGAAATTTTTTTCTTACTTAATCTATTTTTCGTCGTATAGGGTTCGACATTAATGAGATGATCGACAAGAAACATCTTCTTTTGTTCTTCTTTTATGTCAAAGCCTTCAATTATCCAATGGCTTTTTTCTTGATAAAGGTGTAGTAGATAAATTGGATAAGACTTGGTTTCCTCCTCTTCTTTTACGGTAATCAATAAATGGCTATCCAAAAGAAGGGTTTGGATGAGTTTTTCTAACATAGGGTGGGGGAGGTCGGAAAGCTCAAGTAGGTCAGGATTATGAGGGTTAGTCCCTTCAAAAAGCAAGATTTGATTTAAAAGAACAAGGTCATCCTGCTGGATTTCTGAGATGAGTCCTAGTAATTTTTCGGCTAAAGACTGACGACTCTTTAGATAGGGAAGTTGTTGATTTCTTGTGGCCATAAAGGCAATAAAAAGAGCTTTGACCTCATTATCAGTAAAGCGAACAACGGGCAGGATAGAGTTATGCATGACAAAATATCCTCCATCCCTGCCAACTTCAGCGACGAGCGGCATCCCCATGGCTTCAATTTCTCTAATGTCTCTAATAGCTGTCGATCGTGAGATGTTAAATTCTCGTATGATTTCAGAAATTGTAAAGTGGGAGCGGTTGTTAATGTACCGCATGATCGTATTAATCCGTTCAACTTTTTTCATGTTGGTCTCCTAAACAGTATCATTTTTTGACATGATTTAAAGATATTATAAACTCATCAAGTGAAAAGATAAATCGTTTGATTAATTTAAAAGTGAGGAAGGTTTTAAATATGAAAAATTATACAATAGAAGAAAAAGATAGCTTTATCGTGTTAGGTATTGGAACTGAACTTAAGAGCCACTATACAGACTTTGCGGGCATAAACAAGGAAAAGGCAGACTTTTGGCTGGCCGTCGAACAAGATGGAAGGTTGGACGCTTTAAAAGCTTTAGCTACAAATGATTACATTTTTTCTGTGAGTGAAGCGGTGAATAACAAGATGATGTATTACGCTGGTGTCATGACAGAGGCAACGATACAAGAAGAATCTAGAGTTATCCAGTTTCCGAGGGGAGAATACCTAGTAGTTAAAGGTGAAGGCAATACAGCTGAGGAGCTAAGTAATAAGCTTACTGGTATTGCATTTGGTCAAGCATTAGCAGAAGAAAAAGATTTTTCCTATGTTGGTGGGCCAAATACAACAGTTGAGATGGGGCAGCGAAACGGCTTAGTATTTGGTGAAATATGGATTCCAGTTGTTAGGAAGTAAAGTGTTAAAAGGAGAGATGGAATTGTCCGATATCGTTGATTTTAAAAACGTAACTACAGCTGGCATGGAGTCTTCACCTGTAGCAGAAGCACTTGCTGGTTTACGTGCCCATGAAGCACGTTACTTTATGAATAAATACAAGCATGAATTTACGGTTGTACCAGCTAGTGAAAGCGAGAAGACTCTTGATTATGTGAACCGCATTTTGAAAGAAGAACGTGATATTGAGTTTGCGGCAAAACCTTTAGAAACATCGTGTTTTCAAGTGGAAAATATTAAATTTGCCTATGTCTTCTATGAGGATGGTCTTGCAGTCAACGTCATGTATACGCTGGATAACCCAAAGAAGCGGGCTGTTGGATTTAAGCTTTCTGAGGGAATGGAGATACCAACGGAGTTAGTAGAGAAGTTTAAGTTTGCTAGACAGAAGTCTAAACTTGCTGGAACAATTCGAGGTTCGTTTTTTGTGATAAAAGGAGAATATAGTGTAAGTTGAAGAATCATTCATTTGTTATATTGAGTTATTTTTTAAAAGGCGCGATTAAGGCTAACGATCTTGAATTGTTAGCCTTTTTTTACATAAGTAAATAATATTTACAGTCTGCTACACACTACGTTCTGATAAAATAAACGATAAGAAATTTATGTAAGATAAAGGGGTGGAAGATTCATGGTCAGTTTTAGCACGTTGCTAACTTTTGCAATTGTTTCACTTAGTATGGTTTGTTCACCTGGGCCTAACATGATTTATCTCCTTTCTCGCTCGATTACGCAGGGGCGTATGGCAGGATTCATTTCTCTTTTGGGTATCATGCTTGGCTTCATAATTTATATAATTGCAACAATGTTCGGACTTACAGCCCTTTTCCTAGCTGTTCCGTCTCTCTATGAAGCAGTTAAGTGGGCAGGTGCTGCTTACTTACTCTGGCTCGCATGGAATTCGATTAAGCCTGGTGCTACATCTATTATGGAACCTCGTACTATTGCTATTGAGCCGCCACGGAAATTATTTTTAATGGGACTTATGACGAATCTGCTGAATCCTAAGATTGCTATTTTGTATGTGTCACTTCTACCTCAATTTGAAGATCCTGAGAAAGGATCGTTGCTTCTACAAGGTGCAGTTCTGGGCTTTACACAAATAACGGTTAGCTTTATAGTCAACCTCCTAATTGTATTTACAGCAAGTAGAGTTGCCAAATGGTTTGGCACACGCCCAACGTGGCTGCGAGTGCAGCGTTGGCTTATGGCAAGCGTCTTGACAGGTCTTGCTGTACGTCTTGCTTTTGAACGTCGACAGTAAGAGTCTTCTTGGGGAAAGTTACTATCTTTTTGGAACGATTGTAAGGGGAATAAGAATAATATTAAAAATAAAGCCAGCTACTGTATGTTCTTACTTTTACCTAACGTTTTTTCAAAAATGCTAGTAGATGCTGTTTCTTTTTTTAGAGGATACGGTAGGAATACCGTATTTTTTATTATAGGGGAATTTTGTTAGCTTGAGAGCAATGTGAAACCTAAAATAATATGATCATATTATTTTAGGTACTTTTTTTATAATATGATCATATTATAAAAAGGGAGGAGGATATGAGTGCCTAAAATTGTTGATCAAATACAAAGGAAGAATCAGATAGCCACTGCTACTTGGCGTGTAATATTAGAAAAAGGTATTGATAAAGCTTCTATACAGCAAATCGCTGACGAGGCAAACATTTCGGTTGGACTTGTTCAGCATCATTTTTCGTCTAAAAATGAATTAATTCATTATGCAATGAATTTAGTATTGAATCGAATGGAAGAACGGGCAAACACTCGTACAAGTGAATTTAAGGGAACGAAAGAAGAAGCACTTAGAAGATTAATGAAATTTATTATTCCTTCTAATAAAGAAGAAATGTTGGAAGGGAAGGTTTGGATTACATTTCTGGGTATATCCTTTAGTTCTCCAGAACTTATTAAACTTCGGAAGAAAATGGATGACCATACGAGGTATCTTATGGGAATAATTCTAGATTTAATGAGGGATCTAGGATACGTCACACCAGGTCACAATAGAGAATTTGAATTAGAGATACTGTACGGATTTATTGATGGGCTAGTAATTCATGTCCTTCAAACACCAGAATCATATCCAGAAGAAAAAGTAAATCAACTTATTGAGTATTATTTAAAAGAAAAAAAGAGGGATTAATCGCATGAATAAAGTTTTCATTATTATTCTTGTAGTTGTTATTGTATTGATTATTAGGCAGCTTATCCCGAAGAAAGTAGATAGCTTCGATCTTCTTGGTATACCAATCATGGCTATAATCAGAACTTATATGGGTCTTCCAAATAGATTGGACTATATTATTACAATTGAATTAATTAGCTTGCTTATATTAGGAGCGATAGTTGGTTATTGGCAAGCTAAGAGGGTGAAAGTTTTTCATCATAATAATCAATTATGTAGTGTTGGAGGCTATACGTATATTATCGGATGGATTATTATGCTTTTGGGCAGGATTGTTATTTTATTGTTGTTCAATCTTAACTCGCTCGTATCGACATTTCAAGCGGGACAGGAACAGTTTACGAGTGAAATAATTAAAGTTCTTTCTCATGCTGGAGATTGGTTAATATGGTCTACTATTCTTGCATCTTCCATCATGTATACCGTTACCTTATATAAAGATCACCCGGATATCAAGAAATTAATACATGATCGTTTTAAAGAAATAAAACAACGAATAAAATATTAATTTAACTAATTGTTGTTATATGGGCGATTGCCACATGCCCATCAACTTAAGAAAACAAATCAGCCCCAAAACGAAAAAATGAGCTTTTTTATTACAAATTAGCACAAAATCTCGTTCTGGGGATAGCTGTATTTTCTTAGCTTAATAGCGATGTGACTCTACCCCTATTAGGGGGTCCTGACGTCAAAACGTGGATATTATACGCTAAGACATTTTTTGAGAAAAAAGACCCTGATTTCCTTACGCTAAGCAGGAAATCAGGGTCTTTTTATGTTCTTAAAGGACGGAACGAATGATAATTGCTGACAGTAAAGTTGTACTCACCTAGAAAATTAATATGCTCCCAACCAAGAGGTGAGATATGAGGAAGCAACTCTTCTCGATGTTTTCCAATCTTTTTCATATGTTCAATAGCTTGAGATAGATACACAGTATTCCAGATACTGATTGCATTGATAATTAGATTTAATGCACTGGCGCGCTGTAATTGGTCTTGTAGTGCCCGTTCTCGAAGTTCACCGTGTTTCCCGAAAAAAATTGCGCGTGCTAATGCATTCATAGCTTCTCCTTTATTCAACCCCTTTGAATCCGCCGGCGTAAAGTTTCGCTAGAAATATAGTCTAGGATAAACAGTGTTTTTTCAATGCGTCCCATCTCTCTTAGTGCTGTTGCAAGACTGTTTTGCCGGGAGTAAGAGCCCATTTTGCTCATGACAAGGGAAGCTGATGATGTTCCTTCGCGAATGGAATGTGCCAATCGAAGGACATCGTCATAATTATCTCCAATGACTTTTGTAGGGGTTCGACCGAGATACATGTAATTTCGGGTCATATCCTGTATTTTATTTCCAATAACCATATTTTATTATAACAAAAAGGTTTGAAATCAATAATGTTATGAATTATTTTTGATACAGTATTTTGTTACAGCCAGTTCAACAGTTAGGAAGTTTCGTATTTTTAAATACAAAACGTAACAAAAATGAACGTTTATGTTACAAATATCTCCGAAAAATAACATCTAGGAAAAAATGTATCGCTACGACCTATTTTTACACCTATCTCGGCCGAACCCCACTATGATTTCACTTATTGATAAAGAAAAAATCAATGATGCTAAAAAGATGTTACATCGAGGGTTACGAACTACAAAAAACAAATATCCTAAATTATACTGTTTATTTTCCTATCAAAATCATTTATATTTTGACAAAATAAATTTTAAAAAATTTCTCGAAAAAACAGCCATTCCCTTTTTCAAAAATGAAAATAATAATAAACAATTATCCATATTTTATATTGACTTAGCGACCTGTTATCAAAAGGAAAATCAATTCGAAAAAGCTTGTTTATATTACCAAAAAGGCATCTCTTGTATAAGGATAGTCAAAAGTTTAAATCTCATATCATCTCATCTCATAAAAATATTTAGTTACAATTTTAATAAGAAAACATATTCAAAACTCCTATTTTTCACATAGCAAATAACATTTTTCCATGTGCTGTTGTTGTATCTACCGTAATAATAATTGGCTTTTGGTTAAAATATTTCGGTTGATGAAGATATGCTGCTGTCCCATATATCCAGTTATATATATTCAAGTGGCTTTTTTCACAAAAGAATCATAAAAAACTCTATCTATAGATAGAGGGTATTCAAAAAAAATCATCTTTCAGATAGATGTTCTAAAATAGTAGGGATGTTACAATCCTCCAGTAAGTAAGCAAATAAACAATAAATTTATACTTTATGGGGGTTTTAATTTGAATACTCAAGCTTGGATAATGATTGGTGCATTTTTAACAATTGTATTATTAACACAAATCGGAAGAAAAGTATTTACAACCACAAAGGCTGTATTGCCATTTATTCTTTGTGGTATAAGTATTTATTTATTCGTCGAGGAAATACCTACCTCAGGTTCAAATATGACCGCACTCATAATCATGACAATGGTCGGCATGATCATGGGAGGGCTAATGCTTTTTACAGTGAAAGTAGAATATGGTTCTGACAATAAAGCGTACGTAACTGCTGGTATTCCTTATTTATGTTTATGGATTATTGGACTTGGATGGCGTGTCGTATTAGCTTATGTAGCGACAGACTGGTATCCACAACAATTTATAGATTTCATGGTATCGAATCACTTGGATTTTAATGTTATAGCCCCTGCTTTCGTATTTTTTACAATTGCGATGGTAGTTATTCGTACTATTGGAATTGTGATTAGGATACAAAGATATAGAAAAAATCTAAAAGCAAATTAAAGAAATAGGTTAAGAAAAACAACTTCTTTTGTCTAATGAAGTAGGTAAAACAAACACACTATAATAACTACTTCATTATTCTTTTAATTTCAGATTTTAGATGATATGCATTAAAGGAATTTAACTCGACTATGAACTATTATAATTGGGAGTTGTAAATTTCCAGCCTTTAAATCAAGAAATGGATGTTCATCTATAGCCAAGAAATATAGAAACTAAACAGTAAGGTTGCGAGGGAATAAGTACATGGAAAAAGTATTTTTAAAAATGATTGATAGTCATGCAGGAAATGCGATAGGAAGCATCTTAATATGCGTATTTTTTTATAAAGGTTTCGCACCTCATGGTACCTTTGCAATATGGGTTTGTAGCGTTTTTGTAACAATTTATCTATGGATGTTGTATTCACCAAAATCTTGGTGGAATGCAAGGAAGTACGCTTTATTTACGAGTATATTAATAAGCATATCATGTGTATTATATTTTTCTCATCCGATTTTTCCAAATTATACGTTATGGCCACTCATAGTTTTTCTTACCGCTGCAGAACCCAAGTGGACACGAGTAACGACAATTTTAGCTGCTATAACGGGGATAGTTATTATTCTATTTATACATGCGAATACGTTTCCTTATCAAGAAACATTAATTATTATCGGCCTCTATGTCTCGATCCGAAGTACATCCAAGCTAAGAGACGCATATCAAAAAAATCAAAAACAACTAAAAGAATTAGACGAAGCACATGCTGAACTACAAGAAACAACGGTATTTTCTATGCGATATGCAGCTTTTACGGAAAGAACAAAATTAGCAAGAGAGATTCATGATGGACTTGGACATCAAATGACCTCACTTATTATTCAATTACAGGTTCTTAAGATTATCTTAAGGAAAAATCCTGCTGATGCCCAAGATCATGTTGAAGAACTTTTAAAGGTGGCACGAAAAGGAATGGAAGAAATCCGCGTCGCTGTTAAGGAATGGACAAGTGATGAAAAAGATCTCGGGCTTACTTCATTAAAAGGATTGATTTCACAGGTTCAAGCGAATTCTTTATTACAAATTGAGTTCATTCAAGCTGGAAATATAACAGAGTGGACGATGGAGGAAAGTACAATTCTGTATCGCATTCTACAAGAGTCTTTAACTAATGTCTTACGACATTCTAATGCAGATTCTGTTATTGTAAACGTAACAGAAATAGACGGAGTAGTAAAACTCACAATTGATGATAATGGTATATATACAGGGGATAAGCCATTAAAATATGGCTTTGGACTCAATGGTATGATAAAACGCTGTAAATCAGTTGGAGGTAATTGTTCCTTTTTTCTAAATGAACCAAAAGGACTTCGAGTTGAAGCCACTATTCCAATTCAGAAAAATGGAGGAGAAGTATGACAGAAAAGATTCGTATTGTGCTAGCTGATGATGAACCATTTGTTCGAAAAGGCCTATGCTATATTATTGAAATGCAAGATGACATGGAGATAGTAGGGGAATGTAAAGACGGTAAGGAAGCAATTAAAGTGGCTTTAGAAACTGCACCAGATATGGTAATTATGGACATTCAAATGCCTGATTTATCAGGCATTTTGGCTACTAAAAACATTATGAGTATATTACCAAACACAAAGGTTGTCCTATTAACAACATTTGATGTGCAACAATATGTCTTAGATGGTATTCGAGCTGGTGCGGTGGGTTATATATTAAAAGATACTGAAACGGAGGAAATGCTAGATAGTATTCGATCTATGAATAGAGGGGCAATGATTTATAATAGCACGACAGCAAATCAAGCTTTTACACAATTTATAAAACACGATAATAATGATTATAATTTAGCTGGCGAAGAACTTGAATATACGGAAACTCTAACTAAGCGGGAGATTGATGTTTTACAATTATTAGCTTATGGAAAACAAAACCATGAAATAGCTAAAATCCTTTATGTTTCCGAAGGGACAGTCAAAACTCATATCCATAATATTCTTCAAAAACTAGGTGTAACAGATCGTACACAAGCAGCTGTAATGGCAATTCGAAAAAAAATTGTAAAGTGATATCTGCTGTATGTAGTAAAAAGAATAAAATTTTAAATTAACATAGTGTTTTTCTAATTGAAATTAAACAGATCATAATAAAAAAGAAAGAGAGTATAGCATGGATAATACAACTGGTCTTATTATTTTAATTCTTATAATTCTCCTTCAACTAAAAGAAAGGGAATTGAAAGTTCAACGAATGTGGATTGCTCCTGTATTAATCGCATACTATACATTTACTCATGTATTTAACGATCTCGTATTAATAGAAACAGGTCTATTTGTAGTATTACTTGCTCTTGGAGGAATTGTAGGAGCTGTGCGTGGTTCTACAACTATAATACGAATCGATAAAAATAATGGGAAGGTTTATGCTAAAAATTCTTATATCGCCTTAGGTATATGGATTGTTGTATTTATTTTACGTTTTATTGTAACGTATATTTTGAAAGGTTCAAGTCAGTATGCGCTAGGTTTAGTAACGAATGGTATTTTTTGCTTTATTGCGGCGAGTGAGTGTATAAGAAAAGTGATTCTATACTTAAAAGCAAAAAGTTTGATGCATTCCAAGCATTAAGTATTGCTAAGGGTAATTTTTGTAGTATAGCAAATTTTAGTGTTTTTCTAACATCAACACATTGCCATCAAGTTAAGAAACTCATTGTTCCCCCAAAATGAAAAAATGTTATGCTCTCTGTATATTCCTACAGAGAGCATAACATTTTTTATGACTCTTTCTATTCAAAATGAACTACAATTGTTTACTGAGAAATTCCCCCGACATATGTCATCACATATCTTGGATAAATTAGCTAGAGAAATAGGATTTGTTCAACAGGAAAATAAATATTAGCATCTTTCTTCCAAGAACAAATAAAAGAAAGCGTTGATTCTTATCTTCATTATCCAGGAATATACTCAGGCGGCCAAGAAAATATTTAGTGCAATAGTTACTCGGAAGAATAACTGAAAAATAACATACGAGGAGATGGAAGAGATGAAAAACGAAAGAATTCAACAATTACAAGGAAATTGGGAGTTAGATAAACGTTGGAAAGGGGTAAAACGCCCGTATTGTGCCGAAGATGTTATTCGTCTTCGAGGATCTATCGATATTGAACATACACTAGCACGCCACGGTGCAGAAAAACTTTGGCAATCGCTTCATATAGAAGACTACATCAATGCGCTTGGTGCATTAACAGGAAATCAAGCAATGCAGCAAGTGAAAGCAGGTTTAAAAGCAATTTGTGTAAGTGGTTGGCAAGTAGCTGCTGATGCCAATTTATCTGGACATATGTATCCAGACCAAAGTTTATATCCAGTGAATAGTGTGCCCGCTGTTGTAAAAAGAATCAATCAAACGTTGCAACGTGCTGATCAAATTCAGCATATGGAAGGTGGCAGTGATATAGATTATTTCGTACCAATTGTTGCAGATGCAGAAGCTGGTTTTGGTGGGCAATTAAACGTATTTGAATTAATGAAAGGAATGATTGAAGCAGGTGCAGCAGGTGTACATTTTGAAGATCAGTTGTCTTCAGAAAAGAAATGCGGACATTTAGGTGGAAAAGTATTATTACCGACACAAACGGCGGTACGTAATTTAATTTCTGCTCGTTTAGCTGCGGATGTTATGGGCGTGCCGACAGTAATCGTGGCAAGAACAGATGCAGCAGATTTAATTACGAGCGACATTGATCCAATTGATCAAGAATTTATTACAGGAGAAAGAACAACGGAAGGTTTTTATCGTACAAAAGCGGGGCTCAATCAAGCAATTGCACGTGGCCTAGCATATGCACCGTACGCAGATCTTATTTGGTGTGAAACGTCTGAACCAAATTTAGAAGATGCGAAGCGTTTTGCAGAAGCAATTCATAAGAGATACCCAGGAAAGTTACTCGCATATAACTGTTCACCGTCGTTTAATTGGAAACAAAAATTAGATCAAAAAACAATTGAAAACTTTCAAAAAGAAATGGCATCATATGGTTACAAACTCCAATTTGTAACACTTGCAGGATTCCATTCGTTAAACCACAGTATGTTCGAATTAGCACGCGTCTATAAAGAACGTGGTATGGCAGCGTATTCTGAATTACAACAGGCCGAATTTGCAGCAGAAGAGCATGGTTATTCTGCTATGCGTCATCAACGAGAAGTCGGAACAGGTTACTTTGACGAAGTAGCACAAGTGATTACGGGTGGAACTTCATCTACGACAGCGCTGAAAGGTTCTACGGAAGAATTGCAGTTTAAAGATAATTAATTCAGTTATTGTGGAGAAAGTCTTAAATAACATTGGCATTTTGAACAAAAATTGCATGAGAAACACATATATAATATTCTATTTATTTTTAATTTTCTCAATATTTTTGTTGCATTTTTAAATTATAATATAAGTAACTCTTTTTATTGCTATATATCTGTCATTTCTTGTTACAGAATCCTTATTATAAGGATTCTGTTTTTTTGCATTAAATTTCTACAAACAAAAAAGATAAGATCGGAGAATTCAATCTTATCTTTAGTACAAGGAGTAAACATAAGGAATAATCATCATATTTTTATCACGCTTTATTTTTAAATTTTGAAACTATAAATAACAAGTATATCTATATTGAGAAATTTATTGCAAATTTAGTTGTAAATGTTTCAAATTAGAAAAGGTTAGCTCCTCACTTCACCCCAGCCAAAAACCTTACACCCAAAAACGAAGGGTAACTCAATTATCAAACTCATATTAAGTTTCAATCTTGCCTAAGCACCCATTAGGATATACAACTGATCATCTATTTTTCTTTACATAATCTCCAGATACAGTCCATATCAACTATAGATTCTTGTCTTATGCTAAATGTAGTTCCAAACAAAACAAGGAGGTAATGAAAAATGATTAAAACATTATTAGCAGGAGCACTTTTAAGTACAGGATTGGTAGCGGGGGGGGGCAGTAGGTGCAGATGATGCGAAAATGGACAATTTAAAATCAAATGAAGATAGTTCAAATCAAGTAATTACACGGAGTGCAGATGGAACAACGTCTTTCTCACAAAACTTTGATGTACCTAAAGATGCAGTGCCAGCAACTCCTAAAGGAGATGCAAAAACTGTTGAAAGAACAGAAGGTACAGGTTCTCAAGAAGGAAAAATGGTACCAACAAAAGAAGGAAATTAAATAATATATAGTTATAACGAAGAGCATCCAAAAAGTGGTGCTCTTTTTATATTATAGGGATCAACTGGTTTTACTCAATATAGAACTGTAGTGGGAATTCAAGCTAGAATATGGGTTACTGTCTCTTCAAATCAGGGTGTTTGAAGCACTAGTTTTGATGGTAACGTTACAACATAAACATTTTATTAGAGATTTTTTAAATTTACATACACTCTAGATAAGCTACATATCAACTTCAGATACTTGTTTTATGATACAAGTAATCAAACAAAAGGAGGGCAATACAAAATGATTACAACAGTATTAACAGGGC